>NZ_JBSHAM010000108.1:0-6404 GCF_053611505.1 Amycolatopsis sp. NPDC054798
GTCTTGACGCCCGCGAGCGCGCCGCTTAATCTTGCGTTCTCAGACAGGCACAGACGAAGAGCCACTGTCAGCGGTCTTCGTCGTGTCTGTTTTTTGTATGCCGGGATCGCTGACAGCCAGCGCAGAAAGTTGGCGGTCCATGAGTTCACCTACGGTCGCAGCGCCGCGATCGATCGCGAATGTTTCGCAGGTCACCGCGCTGATCAACACGTTGCCGAAGTTGCCGCGCAAAGCGAACCTGCTGTGGTATCTGGTGCTGGGCGGGCTGTTCCTGGACGCCTATTCGAACGCCGCGCTCGGCGCCGGGCTCGCCCCGATGACCAAGGAACTGGGGCTCAGCGCGGGCCAGGTCGGCCTGCTCACCGCGACCGCGCCCGCGGTCGCCATCCTGTTCAACCCGGCGGGCGGCTGGCTGGCCGCCCGGATCGGCCGGGTCAAACCGCTGATCGCGGCGAAGGCGATCGCCGGGCTCGGCGCGGTGCTGACCGCCACCGGCGGCAGTTTCGAGGCGGTCTGGGCCGGGCGCGGCCTGGTCGGCGTCGCCTACGGCATCGACTTCGCGGTGGCGATGGCTCTGCTCGCCGAGTACACCCCGGCGAAGCTGCGCGGACGGCTGAACCTGTGGCAGTCCGTCTGGTACGTGGCCACCACGGTGAACCTCGCGCTGACGCTGGTTTTCTACAAAGCTGGCGTTTCGGTGGAGATCTGGCGCTGGTCGGTCGGCTCGGCCGGGGTCTTCGCGCTCGCGCTGCTGGTGCTGCAGATCGCGTTCCTGGCCGAAAGCCCGTCGTGGCTCGCGGCCAAGGGCAGGCTGCCCGAGGCGGCGCGCAGCCTCCGCCGGATCTACGGTTTCGAGGTGACGCCGGGAACCGCGGGCGGCGAAGACGCGGCCGAGGAGCGCAAGATCGGGTTCCGGCAGGCGGGCGTGCTGTTCCGCAAGCCCTACCTGCCGCGCACTTTCCTGTCCACGGCGATCTCGCTGACCCAGGCGATGCAGTACTTCGCGGTCGGCTGGTACCTGCCGGTGATCAGCCTCGCGATCTTCGGCGACAAGTTCGAAACGGCCACGCTCGGGTCGATGATCTTCAACGTCGCCGGGATCGTCGGCGGCGCTCTGTCGGCGTACTTCGGACGGAAGATCGGGCTGCGGGTCAGCTCGGCGATCGGCTACGCCTTCGCGTTCGCCATCCTGCTGGTGATGGGGCTCGGCTTCGGGAAGCTGCCGATCGCGATCGGGTTCCTGCTGCCGTTCCTGTTCATTTTCTTCCACTCCGCGGGACCCGGCGCGAACGGCAAGTCGATCGCGGCGCTGTCCTACCGCAGCGACGTGCGCACCCTCGGCACCGGCGTGACCGGCATGCTCGGGAGCTTCGGCAGCGTCGTCGGGCTGTACGTGTTCCCGCAGATCAAGGAGGCGATCGGCCTCGGCCCGACGATCGCCTTGCTCGCCGTGGTGCCGGCGCTCGGCCTGGTGTCCTGCCTGATCGTGCGCTGGGACCCGACCCGCAGCGGCGTCGACCCGGACGACGAGGAGATCGTCTTCAAAACGGCCGGGAGCGCGGCATGACGCGGCGCGGAATCCTGGCCGTCGACGAGGGTTCGACCGGCACGAGGGCAGCGGTGGTCGGCGAGGACGGCGTGTGCGGGCCGTCGTTCTACACCGCGGTCGACGTCGTCCACCCCGAACCGTCGCGAGTGGAGCAAGACGCGGCACAGCTGCTCGAACGCACCGTCGACGTCGCCCGCCAAGCGATCGCGTGGGCGGGGGAGAACGGCGTCGAGATCGTCGGGATGTCGGTGTGCACGCAACGGGCGACTGCGATCCTGTGGGACCGCGAGACCGGGCAGCCGCTGGCTCCGGCCGTGGTGTGGCAGGACACCCGGTACGCGGACGAGCTGGCGAAGCTCGCCCCGGACTGGGATCCGGTGCTGTGGGCGAGAACCGGCCGTCCGGTCGGCACCCGCGCCCCCTTCCTGTGGGCCGCCCGGCAGCTCGACCAGCTCGACGTGCCCGCCGACCGCGTGCTGTTCGGTTCGGTGGACACCTGGCTGGTGTGGCATCTCAGCGGCCGCAGCAGATATGTCATGTCGGCGACCAACGCCGTCGCGTTCGGCGGGTACCGGCTGCGCGAGCACGCCTGGGATCAGGAATGGCTGGCAGCACTGGGTTTCCCGGCCGAGCTGGCCCCGCCGCCGGTGGACGACGACGGGGATTTCGGGCACACCGACCCGGAGCTGCTCGGCATCGAGGTGCCGATCGCCGCGGTGATGGGCGACCAGCACGCCTCGCTGATCGCGCTCGGCGCGCTGACCCCGGGCCAGGGCACCTGCGTGCACGGCACCGGCACCTTCGTCGGCGCGCTGGCCGGGGACGAACCGCCGGACGGGCTCGGCAAGGTCGACGGCGTGCTGTGCCTCGTCGGCTGGCGCAGCGCGGGACACAGCCGGTTCAGCCTGGAGGCCTACACCTCGACCACCGGGTCCGCCCTGCGGTGGCTCACCGAGGACCTCGGCCTGTTCCGTTCTGCCGCCGAGATCAGCGAGCTGGCCGCCGCCCAGCCGAGGAGCACTTCGACCTGGTTCGTGCCCACTCTGGCCGGGCTGCGCACTCCAGTGCAGCAGCCCGGCGCGCGCGGGCTGCTAACCGGGCTGAGCCTGGCCACGACGCGTGACGTCGTGGCGCGTGCGGTGCTCGACGGGATCGCGCACGCGGTGAGCGACACCGTCGACGCGCTGCGGACGACGATGAACCGGCCGGTGACCCGCCTGCGCGCCGGCGGCGGATTGGCCGCCAGCGACGTGCTCCTGCAAAGCCAAGCCGATTTCGCGGGCGCCGAAATCGAACGAGTGGCCGATTCGGCGACCGCCAGCCTGCGGGGCGCCGCGTATCTCGCGGGCGTCCGGCTGGGCGTGTGGCCGTCGCTGGCCGAAGCCGTTGCGCACCAAGGAAAAGGCGAGGTCTTCGAACCTCGGCTGCCCGAGGACGAACGGCGCGAACTGCGTGCCCGCTGGCAGGACGTGCTCGCGGTTTCGCTGTCCTGACAGTCCGGACTGTCCTTAGTGGACGATTTTAACTTTTGACTGGAGAGAAAGCTCATGTTCACACTGCCGTCCCGACGGCCGAACGCCGTCGCCGCGAGGGCGACACTGTCCGCGCCGTTGCGGCTGGACCGCCGCGCCGCGCTGACCGGGCTCGACACCGGCACGTTCGACGTGCTCGTGATCGGCGGCGGCGTCACCGGCGCCTACACCGCGCTGGACGCTGTTTCCCGCGGCCTCAAGGTGGCGCTGGTGGAGCGCGACGACTTCGCGTCCGGGACCTCGTCCAAATCGTCCAAAATGGTGCACGGCGGGCTGCGCTACATCGAGCAGGGAAACCTCGACCTGGTCCGGCATTCGCTGCTGGAGCGGCAGCGGTTCCGCCGCAACGCCCCGCATCTGGTGCAGCGGCTTCCTTTCCTGTTCCCGATCCTGGCGAAGGACGGGGTGTTCGACGCCCGCATCGCCAAGGCGTTCGAGAGTCTGTTGTGGACTTACGACCTCGCGGGCGGCTGGCGGATCGGGAAGCTGCACCAGCGGCTGACCGTCGACGAGGTTCTCGCGCACGCCCCGACGTTGCGGGCGGAGAACCTCAAGGGCGGCCTGATGTACTACGACAGCCGCGCTGATGACGCACGGCTGACGCTGGCGATCGTGCGCAGCGCCGCCCGACTCGGCGCGGTGGTGGTCAACGGCGCCGAGGTGACCGGGTTGCGCACTGCTGGCGGACGGGTCACCGGCGCCACCGTCGAGTCTGACGGCGAGCAGATCGACGTCCGGGCGCGCGTCGTGGTCAACGCGACCGGCGTGTGGGCCGACCGGCTGGAAGGCATGGCCGACAACGGTCATCAGCCGCAGGTCCGTCCGGCCAAGGGCGTGCACATCGTGCTGCCGTGGTCGAAGATCCGCAACGACTGCACGGTCACCGTGCCGATCCCGGGCCGCGCGCGGCGGGCGACCTGCACCCGCTGGGGAGATGTCGTCGTGGTCGGCACCACCGACACCGACTACACCGGTTCGACCGACGACGTGCACTGCACCCGCGAGGAAATGGAATTCCTCCTCGAAGGAGCGCAGATCGCCTTCGACACCAAGCTGGACGCCAGCGACGTGCTGGGCAGCTACGCGGGTCTTCGCCCGCTGGTCGGCGGCAAGGAGGGCGCGACGCTGGACATGCGCCGCGACCACCACATCACGGTGTCCGCGGGCATGGTCACGGTGACCGGCGGCAAGCTCACCACGAGCAGGCACATGGGCGAGCTGGTCGTGGACAAGGCGCTCGGCCTGCTGGGCCGGAAAGCCAAGTGCCGCACCAAGAACCTGCCGTTGCTCGGCGGCGCCGGATACGACGCCGAGGCGACCGCCGCGACCGGTGGCGTAGCCGCGCACCTCGGCGGCCGCTACGGCACCGAGGCGCGGTTCGTGAGCGCGCTGGTCGACGAGAACCCGGCGCTGGGGGAGCCGCTGATCGAGGGGCAGCCGTTCCTGAAGGCCGAGGTCGTGTTCGCGGCCCGCTCGGAGATGGCGCGCTCGGTGGACGACGTGCTGTCGCGCCGCACCCGGCTGCGGTTGTTCGCGCGGGACGCGTCGGTCGAGGCCGCGCCGCTCGTCGGCGAACTGCTCGGCGCGGAACTCGGCCTCAGCGCCGAGACCGTGGCCGCGCAAGTGGAGCAGTACCGGGCGGACGTCGCCCGAGAGAAGTCGATCCTGTTCGGAGACAACCTGTTGGGAGCCAACGCATGATCAGCCGTCAGACCGTCACGCACCCGTTCAACCGGGGCAATTACGTGGTCGGCGCGCCGACGCCGCCGCGCTGGGGCGGCCGCACCGAGCCGGGTGAAGGCGACGCGTCGCTGCAGACCGCCGCTGTCGCCGTGCCCGCCGCGCTGACCGAGGCGTTGCGCGGGCTGGCGGACGCGGTGCACACCGAGCGCGACGAGGTCGTGCTGCGCACCCGCGACTGGTGGGCCGGCTCGATGATCGGCGAGACCGCGGGCGCCCCGGCGACCCCGGACGCGGTGATCGCCGAGGTGAGCACCGTTGAGCAGATCCAGGCCGCGGTCCGGCTGTGCGGGGAGCACCGGGTGCCGCTGACGGTGTCGGCGGGACGCAGCAACGTCACCGGTGCCGCGCTGCCGGTGTACGGCGGGGTCGTGCTGGATGTGTGCCGGCTCAACAAGATCGTCTCCTTCGACGCCGAATCGCAGATCGTCGAAGTGCAGGCGGGCATGTTCGGCGACCTGTTCGAGAAGGAACTGCAGGAGACCCACGGCGCGACCACCGGACACTGGCCGTCCGCGTTCGCGATCTCCACGGTCGGCGGCTGGGTGGCCTGCCGCGGCGCCGGCCAGCTGTCCACGCGGTACGGGAAAATCGAGGACATGGTCGTCGGCCTCGACGTCGTCCTCGCCGACGGCACCCTCGCCCGCTTCGGCGACTACCCGCGCGCCGCGACCGGCCCGGACCTGCGCCAGCTGTTCGTCGGCTCGGAAGGCACGCTGGGCGTGATCACCGCCGTGCGGCTGCGCACACACCCGCTGCCGACGTACTCGAAGGCCATCGCGTACGGCTTCGAGACCTTCGCCGCCGGGCTCGACGCCTGCCGCCGGATCATGCAGCGCGGCGCGACCCCGGCCGCGATGCGGCTCTACGACAAGCTGGAGAGCGGCACGCACTTCGGGCATCCGGAGACCAACCTGCTGCTGATCGCCGACGAGGGCGACCCGGTGCTGGTCGACGCGATGCTGAAGGTCAGTGCCGAGGAATGCGCGGCGACCGGGTCCGAATTGGACGGTCAGCCGGTGTTCGACCGCTGGCTGGACGAGCGGATGCTGGTCGGCAAGTCCGCCGACGGGTTCGCGCCGGGGCCGGGGTTCGTCGCCGACACCCTGGAAATGGCCGGTTCATGGTCCGCGCTGCCCGCGATCTACGACGAGGTGGTGGCCGCGATCCAGGCGGTGCCGGGGACTCTGGCGGCGTCCGCGCACCAGTCGCACGCCTACACCGACGGGGCGTGCCTGTACTTCTCGCTGCGCGGCGACGTCGAGCCGGAGAAGCGGCGGCACTGGTACCGCTCGGCCTGGGATGCCGCGAACGCGGTGCTGGTACGGCACGGGGCGGCGTTGAGCCATCACCACGGGTCGGGGCTGCTGCGCGGGCCGTACCTGGCGGACGCGCTCGGTACCGGGTTCGGCACGTTCGTGGCTGTCAAGCGCGCTCTGGACCCGAACGGGCTGCTCAACCCCGGCAAGCTCGGCTTGCCCACCGACCTGGGCCCGAACCCCCTGGACTCGGCTAACTGACCGGCCCTTGAGGTCCGTGAAGGGCTCCTTGAGGGAATCAGATTCCCTCAAGGAGCCCTTCAC
>NZ_JBSHAM010000108.1:6414-24082 GCF_053611505.1 Amycolatopsis sp. NPDC054798
ACACTCCCACACCACGCCCGGCTCTCCAGCCCCTTGTCGCCATAGGTCCTATAAAACTTCACCATCATGACCCGATTCTCGCACGGCGCCGGGGCGTGCGCTGCCGGACTTGGCGAGCTGGGCGGCCGCAGGTGCGGCGGGGCGGCAGGGTTCCCCTCACGGACCTTCGAGGCGGGGACGGGGGAGCGGCGGGAGGCATGAAACGGTGGACGGCATGAACGAGAAGATCACGGCGGCGTTCGAGGACGTCCCGGTGTGCGCGTCGGTGGTCGGCGTCGCGAAGGTGCCGGATTTCGTGGCCGCGGACTCCCGGGTCGGGATCCTGGCGTCCGTCCCGGTCGGGCAGCTGCCGAAGATCGTCGCGGCGCTGGCCGGGCGGGACAAGCTCGTGTTCGTCAACATCGATTCGTGCCCCGGGCTCGCCACCGACCGGGCGGGCGTGGACTTCCTCCAGGAGATCGGGGCGGCCGGGGTGGTCAGCACCCGGGTCGCGCCGATCGAACGGGCGCGGGCGCTGTCGATGCTGACCATGCACAAGGTGTTCGTCACCGACCGGTCGAACCTCAACCGGAGCCTGGAGGCGGTCAAGCGCAGCGGCCCGGACCTCGTGGAGCTGATGCCCGCCCCGATCATCCCGTGGATGTCGGCGGCGGCGCGGGAGGTCATGTCGCCGTTCGTCGCGGCCGGTTTCGTCACCGACCGCGACGGGGTGGCGCATTCGTTGGCGATGGGCGCGGCGGCTGCCGCGTCCTCCGATCCGGGGCTGTGGTCGCTGACCCGGTCCCGGCTGCGTACAGGAGAAGAATGAGTTTCGTAGTGGTGGCCCGGTATGCGACCGCGGAGCGGGACCGGGTCGTCGAACTGCTCGGCCCGATGGCGGAGGCGTCGCGGCGCGAGCCCGGCTGCCGCCGGTACACCGTCCACACGGGAATCGAGGACGGGGTCGTGGTGATCGTCGAGGAGTACGACAGCGAAGCGGACTTCGCCGCGCACTGCGCGTCGGAGCACTTCACTCGGATCGTGCTCGGCGAGGTCGTGCCGCTGCTGTCCGAGCGGCAGGTCACCCGTTGCGTCCCGGTCGGTGCGTGATGGAGGTTCGCGGCGCGGTTCTGCGCGAGGTCGGGAAACCGCTGGAGATCGAGACGCTGACGCTGGCCCCGCCGGGCCCCGGCGAACTGCTGGTGCGGGTGCGCGCGGCCGGGCTGTGCCATTCGGACCTGTCGGTGATCAACGGTTCGCGGCCCCGTCCGCTGCCGATGGTGCTCGGGCACGAGGCGGCCGGCGAGGTGGTCGAAGCGGGGCCGGGCAGCGACTTCCGGCCCGGCGAACACGTCGTCCTGACATTCGTGCCCTCGTGCGGCGACTGCGCTCCGTGCACGGCGGGCCGCCCGGCGCTGTGCGGTCCCGCCGCGGCGGCCAACCGGGAGGGCACGCTGCTCGGCGGGGACGTCCGGTGGTCGTCGCCGGCCGGGAACCCGTTGCACCACCTTGGAGTTTCGGCCTTCGCCTCGCACGTGGTGGTGTCCGACCGGTCGGCGGTGCGGATCGACAAGGCGCTGCCGTTCGAGATCGCGGCGTTGTTCGGCTGCGCGGTGCTGACCGGTGCCGGTGCGGTGTTCAACGCGGCGGACGTGCGTCCCGGCGACAGCGTGGCCGTGTTCGGGCTCGGCGGGGTCGGCCTCTCCGCGTTGCTCGCCGCGAAAGCCGCCGGTGCCAGCACCCTCCTCGCGATCGACCCGGTCGAGAGCAAACGCGAACTGGCGCGTTCGCTCGGTGCGACGCACGTGCTGACCGGTGACGTCGCGGAGATCCGCGAGCGGACCGGCGGCGGCGTGGACTACGCCGTCGACACCACCGGCGTGGTCGCCGCGCTGAGCCAGGCGTACGAGGCGACGCGGCCGGGCGGGACGACGGTGACCGTGGGCCTGCCGGACCCGTCCGCCGGGCTGACCCTGCCCGCGCAAAGCCTGGTGGCCGAAGAGAAAACCCTGCGCGGCAGTTACCTCGGTTCGTGCGTGCCTCGGCGGGATGTTCCCCGGTTCATCGCGTTGTACCAGGCCGGGTTGTTGCCGGTGGAGGCGTTGCTGACGCATTCGATCGCGCTGGAGGAGATCAACGCGGGCTTCGACCGGCTGCGGGACGGGGGCGCGGTCCGTCAGGTGGTCGTCTTCTAAACGATCGTCTTCTGAACGGCCGCCTGCTGAACCGCGCCCGGCCCGGCTACGAGTTTCCGCGCAGCGAAGCGGTCGCGATGGTGGCCGCGTTGATGGCGTTCTCGGCGGTCTGGGTCGAGGAATTGGAATCGAGTTCGGTCAGCGATTCCTTGCTGAGCGCGTGGACGGCCCATTCGTAGGTGTGGTCCGTCGTGCACGGGCCCTGGTATCCGAAGAAGTTCGCGCTGCCGCGGTAATAGGCCTGCCGTGACCCGGCAGGAACCGAGGGCTGGTACGCGTGGTCGACGTTCTGCGGCAGTCCGGCCGTGCCCGCCGGGATGTCGTAGATGACCCAGTGGATGATGCCGTTGTCGAGGTCGTGCATGACGATCGCGTAGCTCTTGGCCTGCTCCGGGGCTCCGGACCAGGCCAGCGGCGGCGACTCGTCCTTCTTCTCCGGGTCGCCGTCGCCGCTGCTGGCGCAGTCGTGGACCTTGGGGATCATCCCGCCGTCGGCGAAGGCGGTGCTGGAGAGGGCGAAGGCGTCCGCTCCCGGGGCCGCCGACGCGGCGGCGGGGCTGAAACTCGCGGCGCAGAGGACGAGCAGGGCGAAGAGAGCGATTCTGGTGCGTCTCACTGGAGGCTCCCGAGGCTGCTGGTGGTCTCTTGTCCTTTCGTGGGGAGAGTGTGCGCCGGAACGGGCGCGGACGGCCGGGCCAGCGGCAGTGAGTACCACGTTTCCCGCCAAGAGTGACATGCGGAGCGGCAACCGGGCGGGTTCGAAGCTCTGCGGGACCGCCGCGCCATCTACCGGTGCGGTCAGCCGCCGGGTTCCTCCGCGCGGTGCGCGCCCTCCGCCCGTTGCGATTGCTCGACGATCCGGTGCAGGGCCGCGACGTGGGCGCGCAGCGCGTGGTGCCCGGAATCGCTGAGGTTGAGCCAAGTTCGCGGGCGTTTGCCCACGTATCCCTTCTTGACTTCGACGTACCCCGGGTTGGCCAGGTTCGTGATCTGCTTCGACAGCGCGGAGTCCGACAGCCCGGCCGAATCGCGGACCCAGCCGAACTCGGCCCACTCGGCGCCGGACAACAGCGCCACGATGGAGAGCCGGGTGGGGTCCAGCAGGAGCGGGTCCAGGTCAGGCACGGCCATCCGGCGCACCTCCCGAGCGGCCGCGCCGGATCAGCGCGGCCAAGCCTCGCCGCAGGTGCGGCCCGAACGCGATCAGCACGATCGCCAGCACCGCGCCCAGGATCGTGTTCCCGTACGGGATCCGCACGGGCAGCAGCGCCAGCGCGAGCGCCGCCGCCACGCAGACCACGACGAGGACCAGCCCGGCGGCGAGCTTCGGCCGCCTCGCCGACCTGTCCGCCCGCACCTGGTGCCCCAGCCACGACGCGCCTCGACGGGTGCGCAGCAACAGCACGTAGCCCACGACGAGCACGGCCAGCACCAGGCCCTTCCACGCGGCGGCGCTGGGCAGGAAGTCCGCCGAGGCCAGGTACAGGAAGACCACGACAGCGAAGACCGCGTCCACCCACCTCGCCCCGTGCAAGGAGCCCAGTGCCTGGTCCCTGCGGTGGCCGACCTCCCGCAGGGCGCGTGCCGCTTCTTCAGCGGACGGATGCTCGGGCATGACCGTCTCCTTGTCTGGCCGGAATCACTTTCCTCAGGAGAAAGTACCTCATCACTTTCTCTTCAGGCAAGTACTGACCTGAAGGGGAGCGTTCGAGGTCAGGCCGGTGCGGCGCTCGGTGTCTGGCGAATGCTGGACGAAGGGTTCCTCGGCTCGTGCGGACAGCGGACCGCGATCCGTGGCCGCCTGTCCGAGGTGCCTAGCGTCGCTTCAGCAGACGAGGCATCACCGGCTCGCTGTCCTGAACTTCCAGCGCTGCTCGCGCCAAGCCGATGAACGTGAGGTATGCCTCCCGGAAGTGCCGGTAGGCAGTGTCGTAAGCGTCCCGCCTCTCGGAACTGTTGTCCTCGGCGAAAGCCTTGAGCGCCGACTGCACGTGCCGTGCCCCGTTCCGCACGAGATCCGCCGCCGCGGAGACCTCGGCCGGGCCGTCGAGCCGGACTTCGTGCATTGCCTTGTTCATGTCCGCGATGGCCGGGCCGACGCGCTCGTGCATCTGCCACAGGATCCGTTGCGCGCTTTCGCTGTCGGGAGCCGCTTCGACGTCGTAGATCTGCCAGGTGACCTGGTTGAACGCGTGCACGCAGTTCATCATTTCCAGATAGGAGGACCGGCGCTGTTCATGTTGCGCGCGAAGGGCTTCCGCCCGGGTGTTCGTCCGGGCTTGGGCCAGTGCGGCGCGAAAGGTCGCCCGGGAGGTGAGGAAGCTGGCCGCGAGCGCGGTCAACGCCGTCAGGATGCCCACCCACAGTCCGTTGTTCGCCATGGCCGAAGTTTGCCAGGCCCTGGGTGCATTCGGTCAGCCCGGAGTTTCGCCCGCTGCGGGAATCCTCCCGCCCGGCCACAGACGTCCTTGTGGGGAACCACAATCCTGGCTGGTGCCGACGTTCGCGCAGGTATTGTCGGACGACCGGCGGATCCCGGGCAGTGCAACGTCAGGAACGAGCAAGCGGAGGACAGGTGCCGGTGGCGACCTCGGCCGCGCCCGCGCGCTCGTTCGACGGCGGCGAATGGTGGCATGCCGGCCGGGTCGCGGCCGGATTGCTCGTCCCCGGGCTGGCGTTGCTCGCGGCGGGCCGTCCGGACTTGATCATTTTCGCCGCGTTCGGCTCGTTCGCCGGGATGTACGGCCGTGCCGAAACGCGGGCGCTTCGTTTCCGGCACCAGCTCCAGGCAGGTGCGGTGCTGCTGAGCGGCGTTTCGGTGGGTGTTTTGCTGTCAGCGTGTCACGCGCCGCCGTGGCTGCTGGTCGTCACCGAATCCGCGTTCTCGTTCGGTTGTGCGCTGGTGACCAACCGGTTGGACTTGAGCCCGCGCGGGCCGTTCTTCGGGATTTTCGCCCTCGGTGCGATCGCGCTGGTGCCCGCCGGGCGAGTCGAGCCGTGGGCCGGGATCGCGTTGTGCGCGGGCACCATCGCCGGATGTGTCCTCATTGGACTGACCGGGCCGGAACGTCCAGCTTCCCCAAGGACAACGACCTGTGGGACAGCGTGCGCCGTGGTGAACGCTGCCCGGTACGCGGTGGCGATCGCTGCCGCGGGCGCGGTCGGGTTGCTCCTCGGCGTGGATCACGCGAACTGGGCGATGGCCTCGGCCGCAGTGCCGTTGGCGGCGGCCGACCCGCGAAGCAGGTTGCATCCGGGTCTGCGCAGTGTGCTGGACCGCAGCGCGCACCGGGTTCTCGGGACGCTGGCCGGACTGGTCGTCACGGCTTTGCTGCTGCTGCCGGGATTCGGGGCCGCACCGCTGGCGCTGGCGGTGATCGCGCTGCTGTTCCCGACGGAATTGTTCATGTCCCGTCACTACGGAATCGCGCTGGGATTCTTCACCCCGCTGATCCTCGTGATGACGGAACTGGCCGCGCCCGCCGCACCGGCGACACTGCTCACGGCACGGGTGGCCGACACGCTCGTCGGCGTCGCGGCCGGCATCGGGGCGGCGGTGCTCGTCCGCGCCCCGTGCCGGACCGCCGGTCTCACGCGGAGCGCTCGACCGTGACCTTCAGGTGCTTCATGATCGGCTGGTCGCTCTGCGTGCTGTAGTCGCCGATCGCGCACAGGACGTTCATTTCCGGCATGTACCCGGCCGCGCAGCCGCGCGGGATGTCGTACGGAATGGCGCGGTAGCGCTGCACCGAACGTTGCGTGCCGTCTTTCGCGGTGGCGGTGATGTCGACCTCGTCGAACTCGCTCAGGCCGCGCTCGCGCATGTCCTCGGCGTTCAGGAACACCAGCGTGCGGAGGTTTTTGATGCCGCGGTAGCGGTCGTCGTCGGAGTAGATCGTCGTGTTCCACTGGTCGTGCGAGCGCATCGTGCCCAGCGCCAGCGTTCCGGCGGCGGGGACGACGTCGGGCAGGTCCGCGGTGGAGAACTCGGCGCGCCCGGACGGCGTGTGGAAGACCCGTTCGCGGGCGGGCTGGTGGATGCGGAAGCCCAAGGGTTCGCGGACGCGGGTGTTGAAGTCCTCGAAGCCGTCGAGGACCCGTGCCATGGTGTCGCGGATCCGGTCGTAGTCGCCGACGTAGTCCGCCCACGGCGTCGTGCTGTCCGGCAGGGTGGCGCTGGCCATCCCGGCGATGATCGCGGGTTCGGACAGCAGGTGCGGCGAGGCGGGTTTCTTCATGCCGGTGGACAGGTGGACCATGCTCATCGCGTCCTCGACCGACGTCGATTGCAGCCCGCTGGCCTGGAAGTCCTTCTCGGTCCGGCCGAGGCAGGGCAGGATCAGCGCCTGTTTGCCGTGTTCGAGATGGCTGCGGTTGAGTTTGGTGCTGACCTGAACGGTCAGGTCGCACTTGCGCAACGCGGCCGCGGTGTAGGGGGTGTCGGGCGCGGCGAGGGCGAAATTGCCGCCCATGCCGACGAATACGCGCACGTCGCCGCGGTGCATCGCCTCGATGGTGCCGACGGTGTCGAGCCCGTGGTGGCGCGGCGGGTCGATGCCGCAGACCTCGGCGAGCTTGTCGAGGAACTCCGGCGCCGGGCGGTGGTCGATGCCGCAGGTGCGGTTGCCCTGCACGTTGCTGTGCCCGCGCACCGGCGACGGCCCGGTCCCGGGGCGGCCGAGGTTTCCGCGCAGCAGCAACAGGTTCACGATCTCACGGACGGTGTCGACGCCGTGCTCGTGCTGGGTCACGCCGAGGCACCAGCTGATGATCGCCCGGTCGGCGTCGCGGTAGATCTTCGCCGCCGCGCGGATTTCGGACTCCGTCAGCCCGGACTGCCGTTCCAGGTCGGCCCAGGGCGTGGTTTCGCAGACGACGCGGTACTTCTCGCCGCCGGTGGTGTAGGTCGCGAGGAAGTCCGAGTTGATCGCACCAGGATCGGTTTCTGCCATCTCAAGCAGGGCTTTTGCCATGCCGCGGAGGAACGCGAGGTCGCCGCCGATGCGCGGCTGCAGGGTGAGTGTGGACGTCGGGGTCGCTTGGAAGGTCGCCATCCGGACGAAGTCGTGCGGGATGATCGTGCGCGTGGCCCCGGCCTCGACCAGCGGGTTGACGTGCACGATCTGCGCGCCGCGCCGGTGCGCCTCGGCGAGCGCGGTGAGCATCCGGGGCGCGTTCGACGCGGCGTTCACGCCCATGATGAACAGCGCGTCGGCGGCTTCCCAGTCGTGGATGTCCGCGGTGCCCTTGCCGGTGCCGAGCGCGGCTTGCAGCGCGCGGCCGCTCGCCTCGTGGCACATGTTCGAGCAGTCCGGCAGGTTGTTCGTGCCGAACTCCCGCGCCCACAGCTGGTACAGGAACGTCGCCTCGTTGCCGAGGCGGCCGGAGGTGTAGAACGCGGCCTGGTCGGGGGAGTCGAGGCCGCGCAGCGCGGCTCCGACCAGTTCGAACGCCTTGTCCCACGAGATCGGCACGTACCGGTCGGTCTTCTCGTCGTAGCGCAGCGGTTCGGTGAGCCGCCCCTGGGATTCCAGCGCGGTGTCGCTCCAGCCGTCCAGTTCGGACACGGTGTGCGCGGCGAAGAATTCCGCGCCGACGCGTTTCCGCGTCATCTCCCAGGTGACGTGCTTGATCCCGTTTTCGCAAATGTCGAGATGCAGGCCTTTGGTGTCGTCCGGCCAGGCGCAGCCGGGGCAGTCGAACCCGCCGTTCTCGTGGTTCATCTTCACGATCGCGCGCGGGCCGGCGAGAAGTTCCCGTTCCCGGACGAGGAACTGCGTCACGCTTTTCGCCGCGCCCCAGCCCGCGGCCGGATGGTGGTAAGGCTTGAACTCCGGCTGGCCCTCGCGCTGTTCGTCCACCGTAACCCTCTCGCCCGCAACTGTGCTTCTCTTCCTGATTCAAGCACGGCGGCCCGCGCCGGGCATCCGGACGGGGAATGCGGCCGGCGCTATTGTGGACGGCGACAAACATTTCTGTAGCGGCCCACAAAATGCGCGGAAAATCGGCTTCCGTTTCCCGGGCGGGGAAAGCCGCGGGCGCGGCCGGGCCGGAACGCAGGTAGCATCCCGGGCGTGGCCGACCGGGAGGAAAGCGCTGTGCGCACCGCCGCCTTGACCGGACTCGTCGCCTGGGCCGACGAACGGCTGCCCCGGCTGATCGACGACGTCTGCGCGGCGAGCTGCGAGCGGATCGCGATGTACCGGGACGAGAAGATCGTCCCGCGCGCCGACCTGCGCCGCTCGATCGCGGTGAACCTCCGGTTCATGGTCGACGCGCTCAGCGGCGGCGAGGCCCCGGACCAGCGCGCGCCGAAGGAGACCGGCCGCCGCCGGGCGCACCAGGGCGCGCCGCTGCCCGAGGTGCTGCAGGTGTACCGGATCGCCTGCGCGATGCTGTGGGACCTGCTGGTGAGCCGGGCCCGCGAGGCGGGAAGCACCGACGTGCTGATCGACGTGGCGAGCCTGCTGTGGCAGGTCACCGACGAGCACGCGGTCCGCGTGACCGAGGCGTACCGGGCGGCGAACGCGGAACTGCTGGTCGCCCAGCAACGAAGGCGTTCCGCACTGGCCGAGGCGCTGCTGACCGGCCAGCGCGGGTCCGGCTCCGGGCCGTGGGAGGCGGGACGGCTGCTCGGGCTGTCGCTGGACGGGAAGCTGGCCGTGGTCGTGGCCGAGACGCGCGGGCTGGCCGAGGAGAGCCTGGTCGGCGTCGAACGGCGGCTCGGGCAGCTCGGCATCGTGTCGGCGTGGCACCTCTCGCCGACGCTGCAGGCCGGCGTGGTGTCGCTGCGCGAGGAGCAGTACGACGCGATGCTCGCGCTGCTGCGCGAACTGGCGCTGGCCCGCACCGGCGTGAGCCCGCTGTTCCGCTCGCTGACCGAAACCCCGCGCGCGGTGCACCTGGCCCGGACCGCGCTGTCGGCCATTCCGCCGGAACGCGGCGAGGTCCGCGCCTTCGACCCGAGCCCGCTGGCCGCGTTCGTCGCCTACGACCCGGACGAGGGCCGCCGGCTGGGGGAGCAGGTCTTCGGCGCGGTGCTGGAACTGCCCGCCGAGGAACGCGACGTGCTGCTGGAGACGCTGAACGCGTACTTCGCGCACGGCGGTTCGTCCGAACGCGCGGGGCAGGTCCTGCACTGCCACGCCAACACCGTCCGGTACCGGCTGCGCCGGATCCGGGAACTCACCGACCGGTCGCTGACCGACCCGCGGGACCTGGCCGAACTGGTCACCGCGATGCAGGCGCTGCGCGTGGACGCGGCGCGTTCGACCGATTCTCCCAGGAGCTGACGATGTCCGAAGAACTGTCCGAAGAGTGGTACTTCAACACGCGCACGAACGAGGTCGAGCGCGGCCGCCAGTCGCGCGGCGTGGACCGGCTCGGCCCGTACCCGGACGAGGCCACCGCCCGGCGGGCGCTGGAGCTGGCCCGCGAACGCACCGCGGCGGAGGACCAGTCCGACGCGGAGTGGAACAACCCGCAGTGACCGCACCGGATTTCCGCGGCGCGCCGACGGTCGGCGAGGCGATGCTCCGCGCGCCGAAGGTGCTCGCCGCTTCGGCCACGGTCGGCGAGGTCCGCGCGCTCTTCGACAACGACCACGTGCACGCTGCGCTGGTCGTTGCCGGACAGACGCTGGTGAGCGTCGTGGAACGGCCGGATCTCGACGGGTTGCCGGACGAGCTTCCGGCGTCTCGGGCGGGTCGGCTGACCGGGCGGGTGGTCGCTCCGGAAGCGGAGCTTTACGCGACCTGGCTGGGGATGTCCCGGCGCAGGCTGGCTGTGGTGGACGGGAACGGGCGGCTGGTGGGGCTGCTGTGCTTGAAGCGCAGCGGGTGTGGGTTTTGTTCGGACGCGGACGTGGCGGCCCGGGCTCGCGACCTGGAACCCGGGCTGCCACTGACTGCGGCGGCGAGGATCAGCGCCAGTCCACTTTGAACACCCACGCGTGCTTCCCGGCCGCCCGCGCCGCAGCGGGGACGTCGATGACCAGCCGTCCGTCGTTCTGGGTCCAGTGCAGCGAACCGCCGTGGCCGAGCATGCTCACGCGGTCGCCCTGCCGGATCGGGACCGGGGCGTCGACCACCAGCTGTGCGCCGGGCGCGACGAGCGACATGACGTAGAACGCCGAACCTGGCTTGACGGTGAAGCGCAGATCGCCGAGCTGGGCCATGCGCGACCAGTATGTGGTGCCGTAGATCGCTTCGCCGTTGGTGCGCAGCCACGCCCCGGTCTCGCGCAGCCGCTGCTGCATCACGGCGGGGATCGTGCCGTCGTATTCGGGGCCGATGTCCAGCAGGAAGTTGCCGTTCTTCGACACCACGTCGACGAGCGTGTGCACCACATCCTCGGTGGTCATGTACTTGTCGTCCGGCGTCGCACGGTTGTAGCCGTAGGAATACGGGTCGAGGCCCCGGCTCGACTCCCACTTCGCGACGACGGTGTTCGGGTACGTCGTGTACTCCGGCGTCGTGAAGTCGTGGTCCGGGATGCCGCCGCGGTCGTTGTAGGTGACATCTTTGGGCCGACGCCGGTTTTTGGCGCGGTTGAAGTACTCGGTGAGCACTTCGCGGCTGTCGTTCACGCCGCCGATGTCGAACCAGAGAACGTCCGGGTCGAAGCCGGAGATCAGCTCCAGCACCTGCGGCGCTTGAAGGTCCTTCACGAAATCGCGTCCGGCCGTGTAGCCGGTGTAGGGCAGCGGCGCGCCGGTGTACGGATTGCGCGGGGCGTGGCCCATCCACGGGTTGTCCGGGTTGAACCACTCGGGCAGCGAGAAATACAGGCCGTTGCGCAGGCCCGGCGTGTATTTGCGCGAGGCGGCGAACAAGTCGGCGACGAGATCGCGGCGCGGGCCGAGCTTCTTCGCGTTGCGGCCGCTGACTTTGGTGTCCCACAAGGCGAAACCGTCGTGATGCTTGGACGTGAGTACGTAGTACTGCGCGCCAGCGTCCTCGATCAGGCGCACCCACGAACGCGGATCGAACCGCGCGGCGGTGAACTTCGGGATGAAGTCGTCGTACACGAACGATTCGCCGTAGGTCTTGGCGTGATATGCGTACGTGGGACCGTTGGGATCTTGCTGGTTGTTCCAGTACCACTCGGCGTACTGCTGCCCGACCGGAGCCCACGCGGGCACCGAGTACACGCCCCAGTGGATGAAGATGCCGAATTTGGCGTCGCAGAACCAATACGGCGCGCGATGCGTGGACAGCGACGCGTCCGTCGGCCGGAAATCCGGGATGCCGAGCGGCACCGGAAGCGTCCGGCTGGCGATCGTCGAACGGTCGGCGAGCACCCGGATCCGGCCGGTCGCGGGCGTTCCGGCGGGCAGGCCGCGGTCGGGGACCAGGCCGAGCCGCACCGTGGTCTGTTCGCCCGGGGCCAGCCGGGGGATCGGCGCGGGAGTGCGCACCCGGCCGCCCGGCACGTCGAGCGAGACGGTGATCCGGTCGCGCGCTTCGAGCCAGACGGTGCCGGTGTTGACGACCGTCGCTTCCACCGCTTGCGGTCCGCCGTCCTGCAGGAGGTTCGCGGTCGCGCGGGCGTCGAGGACCGTCGCCGAACGGCCTTGCGCGACCGGCTGCAGCGTCAAGGCGAACACGTGCAGGCTAGGCACATTCGCGGCGGGCTGGGCGGTTTTAGGCAGCGTCAGGGCGACCGCGTCGCGCGCCGGGTCGATCCACACCTGCGCGGTGCCGATCGACACCGGGTTCTGGTCGGCGACGCCGCCCGGGCCGTAGCGGAAGGTCGAGGCGACAGCGCCGCCGGAGCCGTACCAGTCGGAGCCGGAAAGCGTGGCGGTGCTGGTGCTGCCGTCGGCGTAGTGGACGGTCGCGTCGCCTCCGGTGCTGCCGTAGCTGCACGCGACGAGGAACGCGGCGCCGTAGTAGCGGCCCTTCGGCAGCTCGATGCGCTGGCCGAGCGCGATGACGTTGTTCTTCGCCCCGGCCGCCGCCGAGCCGAGCAGATAGGGCACGCCGCCCGCGGTGACCGTGCTGCCCGCCGGGATCTGCTCCGCCGGGAAGGTGTAGCCGGAGCCGTCGAAGTTCCCGTCGTGCGCGTTCGCGGAGTCGATGCCGTCGTTGTCGAACCACGCCTCCAGCGGAACGGGCACCGGCGGAGGCGGCGGCACGACCGGAGTGCCGGCGCCGTCCGTGAACACCGGCTGCGCTGGTCCGCCCGCGGCCGCCGCGGTGCCCGCCGTGCCGAGCAGCACCGCGCCGCCGAGTGCCATGCCGAGTGCGTGCCGACGAGGAAAGGTCGTCATGGAACCTCCACAGTGAAGTCCAGTGGTCCGATGCCTGGCGGGGAATTTCTGGATCGTCAGGGAAATCGGGCGAGCAGGCGGCCGATACATCTGATGAATCATCGTCGGCGTGCACTGGAGTGCTGTCAAGGAGATCCCGCTCAGCGGAGCAACGGGAAAGCCGGCCACCCGAGCCTCCGGGTGATCGGCTTTCCCGCGAGAGTCAGGCGCGCAGCCAGACCGCCGTGTCCGTCGGCAGTTCAGCGGTCACCGGGTCGCTGGCCAGCAGGAGTTCCGCATGCGGCGGCAGCGCCACCGGGGCACCGGAGAAGTTGAGGACGAACGTGAACCCCGCGCCCCGGCGGAAGGCCAGCACGTCATCACCGAGCGACAGCCATTCCAGCTCGCCGGTGAGTTCCGTGCGCCGCCGCAGCCCGGCGCGGTAAAGGCTGAGCATCGACGCCGGGTCCGTCGCCTGTGCTTCCGCCGTGTACGCCTGCCATTCCGCGGGCTGCGGCAGCCAGGCGCCGCCGGGGCCGAAGCCGAACGGCGGCTCTTCGCCGGACCACGGCAGCGGCACCCGGCAGCCGTCACGGCCGGGGTCGGCACCGTTCGTGCGCGCCCACACCGGGTCCTGCCGCAGCTCGGCGGGAATGTCCTCGACCTCCCACAGTCCCAGCTCCTCGCCCTGGTAGACGTACATCCCGCCGGGCAGCGCCATCGTCAGCAACGCCGCCGCGCGAGCCCGCCGGGTGCCCAGGGCCAGGTCCACCGAGGTGCCGTGCAGCCGGTCAGCGAAAGAAAACCCGGTGTCGCCGGCCCGTCCGTACCGCGTGACGTGCCGGGTGACGTCGTGGTTCGACAGCACCCAGGCGGGCGGCGCGCCGACGGCGTCGTGCGCGTGCAGCGTCCGCTCGATGACGTCCCGGAAGCGAGCCGCGTCCCACGGGCAGACCAGGAAATCGAAGTTGAACGCCGAGTGCAGTTCGTCGCGGCGGAGGTACCGCGCGGTGCGGGACATGTCCGGCAGCCACATCTCGCCGACCAGCACGCGTTCGCCCGGGTAGCTGTCGGCGATCTTGCGCCACGACCGGTAGATCTCGTGCAGCCCCTCCTGATCGGAGAACGGCGTTTCGTCGCCCGCCTCGACATCCGGCAGCCGAGCGTCCTTCACCAGCCCGTCGGCGACGTCGATGCGGAAGCCGTCCGCGCCGCGGTCGAACCAGAACCGCAGGATGTCCTCGAACTCCGCGCGGACGTCCTGGTTGTCCCAGTTGAAATCCGGCTGCCGCGAGCTGTAGAGGTGCAGGTACCACTCGCCGTCCGGCACCCGGGTCCACGCGGACCCGCCGAAGCGCGATTTCCAGTTGTTCGGCGGCTCGGAGCCGTCCGGGCCGCGTCCTGGCCGGAACCAGAACCGTTGCCGCTCAGGCGAACCCGGCCCGGCGGCGAGTGCGTCCCGGAACCAGCGGTGCTCGTCGGAGCAATGGTTCGGCACGATGTCGATGATCACGCGAAGGCCGCGTCCGTGCGCCTCGGCGATGAGCGCTTCGGCTTCGGCGAGCGAGCCGAAAAGCGGGTCTATGTCCCGGAAATCGGCGACGTCGTAGCCGCCGTCGTCCATCGGCGAGGGGTACCACGGGGTGAACCAGAGCGTGTCGGCGCCGAGCGCGGCAAGGTGGTCGAGCCGGGCGCGGACACCGGCGAGATCGCCGATGCCGTCGCCGTTGCCGTCGGCGAAACTGCGGACGTAGATCTGGTAGATCGCCGCGGTGCGCCACCAGCTGTCTTGTCTTCGCGATGCGGTCACGGAAAAACCCTCCTCGTGGTGGGGGAAAGCGACAAGCGCGGGCGGGCTCAGCCCTTGAGCCCGCCGGCGGTGAGCCCGGAGAGGATCTGCCGCTGGAACACCAGGAACAGCGCCACCATCGGCAGGCTGGCCAGCACCATCCCGGCGGTCAGCACGTTGAGCGGCATGTCGATCGCCACGCGCTGCAGCATCACCGAAAGGGTCTGCTTGCCGGTGTCCGGGAACACCAGCAGCGGCCAGATGAAGTCCTTCCACGCGGTGACCACCGCGAGGATCGACACCACGGCCAGGATCGGCCGCGAGATCGGCAGCACGATCCGCCACAGCGTGCGCACCGGGCCGGCGCCGTCGAGCCGCGCGGCTTCGATCAGCTCGTCCGGGATCCGGTCGAAGAACCGTTTCAGCACATAGACGTTGAACGCGTTCGCGGCGGCGGGCAGCCAGACCGCGGCGGGGGAGTCGATCAGGTTCAGGTGCAGCAGCGGCAGATCGCTGATGGTGACGTAGGTCGGCACGAGCAGCGCGGCGGCGGGCAGCATGAGAGTGGCGAGCATGAGCCCGAGTACCGCGTTGCCGAACTTCGGCCGCAGCTTCGACAGCGCGAAGGCGGCGGGGACGTCGATGGCCATCTGCGCCAGCCACGCCCCGCCCGCGACGACCAGGGTGTTGAGGAAGTACTTGCCGAGGTTCAGCTGGTCCCAGGCCTCGGCGAAGGTCTCCGGATGCCATTCGTGCGGGACGAGCGTGGCCGGGGTCTGCGCCAGTTCCTGCGGCGTCTTCATCGCCCCGGTGACCGCCCAGTACAACGGGAACAGGAAGGCGAGCACGAACACCAGGAGCGTGCAGGCGAACACGACGCCGTAGACCGCCTTGCCGCGCCGGCTGCGCAACGCGCCGGGGGAGACGAGCGTCCTCATGCCTGGTCCGCCTTCCTGGTCAGCCGGACGTACAGCGCCGAGAACACGCCGAGCGCCAGGAACAGCAGCAGGCTCATCGCGCTCGCCGAGCCGAAGTCGTTGTAGACGAAGGCATAGCGGTAGAGCAGCAGGAGCACGGTCACCGTCGAATCGTCCGGGCCGCCGCCGGTCATCACGTACGGTTCGGTGAACACCTGCATGGTCGCGACGATCTGCAGCAGCAGGAGCATCAGCAGGACGAACCGGGTCTGCGGGAACGTCACGTGCCGCAGCCGTTTCCACATCCCGGCCCCGTCGAGTTCCGCGGCCTCGTACAGCTCGCCGGGGATCGTGCCGAGCGCGGCCAGGTAGATCAGCGTGGTGCTGCCCATGTTCGCCCACGTCGAGACGAACACCAGCGACAGCATCGCGGTGCCGCTCGAATCCAGCCACTGCGGCCCGGACAGGCCCGCCGCGCCGAGCGCGGAGTTGAACAGGCCGGAGCCCGGGTCGTAGAACCATTTCCACATCAGCGCGGTCACCACCGGCGGCAGCATCACCGGCAGGTACACCGCGAGCCGGAAGAACGCGCGGGCGTGGCGCAGTTCGTTGAGCAGCACCGCGGTCAGGAACGGCACCGCGAACCCGAAAACCAGCGCGAGAACGGTGAACAGCAACGTGTTCCGCCAGGCGACGCCGAAGAGCGGATCCGCGAACAGCCGGGCGAAGTTGTCGATGCCGACCCACGTGGGCGGGTTGACGAAGTCGACCTGCTGGAAGCTGAGCAGCACGCCGCGCACGATCGGGTACCAGGAGAACATCGCGAACACGACCAGCGCGGCGCACAGCAGGCCGTAGGCGCTGAGGTTCTCCTTGAGCTTGCGGCGCAGCCGGGCCCTGCGGTGCGCGGACGGGGAGGCGGCCGGCCGCCTGGCCTGCGACGAGGATGTCGCCGGCCAGGCGAGGAGGCTACTTGACCTGGGCGAGGACACTGGTGACCTTCGCCGCGGCGGTCGAGAGCTGCTGGTCGATGTTCGCGTTCCGGTCGGTGAGCACCGCCTGCATCACGCTGTCCAGTATCGCGTAGACCTGCTGCGCGTTCGGCGGTTCGACGCTGCCCTTGATCTTGCTCGAAGAGTCCACATAGGACTGGTAGTTCTGCGCGGGAACGTTGGCGTACTTGGCTTTCAGCGCCAGCTGCTGCTCGCGCACCGCGCCCTGCCAGACGTCAGGGGTCGGCTCGGCGGGCAGGCCGACCGGCTGCTTGCCGTCGACGTACTGCTTGATGTGCTTCTCGAAGCGGTCCGGGTTGAGATATTTCCACTGGATCCACTCGAGGCCCGCCTTGATCTTCTCCGGCGACGCCTTCGGGTTGATCATGTAGCCCTCGCCGCCGAGCAGCGTGCCCTTGCCGTCCGGCATCCCGGCGATGCCGTAGTCCTCGTACTTGCCGTTGAACTGCTTCACGAGCACCGGCACGTTGTCCGGGGCGGCCATGTACATGCCGAGCTGGCCCGCCCCCATCATCCGCTGCACGTCCTGGGCCTCCAGCAATTGCTTGCTGCCCATGGAATCGTCGGTCCAGCGCAGGTCGTGGAGCAGGTTCAGGGCCGCCTTGCCTTTTTCGTTGTCGAAATCGGCGACCCATTTGCCGCCGTCCTTGCGCGCGACGGAGCCGCCCATCGACGCGAGCCAGCCGGTCAGGTGCCAGCCGCCCTGGTTGTTCTTGCTGTAGTCCGCGTAGCCGACGATTCCGTTGCCCAGCGCGGAAATCTTCTTCGCGGCCGCGCGCACCTCGTCCCAGGTCCGCGGCGGCTTGTCCGGGTCGAGCCCGGCCTTCTGGAACAGCGGGCGGCTGTAGAGCAGGCCCATCGTGTAGTTCATCGTCGGCAGGCCGTAAAGCTTGCCGTCCGGGCCGCGGAAGTTGTCGAGCAGTTCCGGCTTGAGGTCGTTGACGTGCGGGACTTTCTTGGCCGCCTCGGTGATGTCCGCGGCCTGGTGCCGGGAGATGATCTGGGCGGGATCGGTGAAATAGACGTAGTAGACGTCTTCGAGCTGCCCGCCCGCCAGCTTCGCGCCGAACGTCTTCGGGTCCATGAACCCTTCGTGCGGTTCGATGCGGATATTCGGGTGCGCCGCCTCGAATTCCTTGACGTCGGCGTCGAAAACGCCGCGTTCGAACGGCTGGCTGGTCGGCGGCTGGCCGGTGACGGTGATCGTGACCTTGCCCCCGGCGGAGCTTCCCGGATCCGCGCCGCTCCCGCAGGCGGTGGCGCCCAAGGCCAGGCCCGCCGCGGCGAGCAGGGCGAACATCCTTCGGGGAGCGGGGGACCAGGGTCTGCTCATCTCAAGCCTCATCTCGCGGAGGAGCACAGCAGGTGACGGCGGTCACCCTAAGGCCGCGAGCCGCGTCTGCGCAAGAACTCAACTGAAAGCCGCAAGTTGTGGACATCGGGGTGAGGTTGGTGCAGAAGGCGGCGGAGGGGTGGGGTGCTGGGTCTTGTGAGTGTTTGTGCCGGTTCTAACCGGCACAAAC
>NZ_JBSHAM010000109.1:0-24049 GCF_053611505.1 Amycolatopsis sp. NPDC054798
TTGCTTGTCTCGGCGGGAATGCTGCCTGTCCAAGAACCCTCCTCCCGCATTTTTGGCTTCGTATCGGGGTGCAGGGCGGGGAGTGGCTGCCTGGGTTTCTTGGGGCGTGGTGGTGGGGGTTTAGGGAGTGGGGCTAGCGCCCCAATCTGGTGGTCGAGGGGTGGGAATTCGGACTGGGCGGTAGGCGTTGCCGTGAACGTGGACGTTCCGATTTCCGTGCTGGACCGGTCGCCTGTGCGGCGAGGGCGGGGGACCGCGCAGGCGATCCGGGACACCGTCGCGTTCGCGCGTGACATCGAAGCGCTTGGCTACCACCGGTTTTGGGTGTCCGAGCACCATGGCGTGCCGGGAGTAGCCGGGTCTGCGCCCGCGGTGCTCGCGTCAGCGGTGGCGTCGGCGACTTCGCGGATTCGGGTCGGGTCCGGGGGCGTGATGTTGCCCAATCATCGGCCGCTCGTGGTCGCTGAGCAGTTCGGGATTCTGGAGTCTTTGTTCCCGGGGCGGATCGATCTCGGGATCGGGCGTTCGGTCGGGTTCATCGAGCCGGTGCGGCGGGCGCTCGGGCAGGGCAAGGACGCGGCCGACGGTTTCGACGGGCAGGTTCGCGAGCTTCTAGCGTTCTTTCGGGGTGAGCACGACGGTGTACACGCGATCCCTGCCGAGGGGCTGCCGGTGCCGGTGTTTTTGCTCGCTACCGGCGCGGGCGCGGATCTCGCTGCTGGGCTCGGGTTGCCGCTGGTGATCGCTCCGGCGCATGGCCAGCGGGCGATGGTCGAGGCGATTTCGCGGTACCGCGAAACGTTCCGGTCCGATGTGGACGATCCCTATGTCGTCGTGTCGACAGCGGTCGCGGTGGCGGACACTGCGGAGGAGGCTCGGCGGCTGCTGGTGCCCGAGGCTTGGTCCACGGTGTACTCGCGCAGCCATGGCGTGTTCCCGCCGCTTTCGCCCGCGGACGAGATTTTGGCGCTGCCGATGACTGACCGCGAACGCCGTCGTCTCGACGACACGCTGGCAGGGCAGATCAGCGGTACTCCGGACGAGGTCGGCGCACGCCTCGCGGACCTGGTCACCGCGACTGGTGCGGACGAGTTGCTCGTCAGCACCAGTACTTACGACCCGGCCGCGCGTGTCGAATCGTTTGCCGCTCTTGCTGAGTTGACTGCGGCGGAACGGCTTTCGGTCTAGCCGAGAACGATCGGCAGCTTCTCCGCCAACGTGCCCAGCGCGGCCTTCTCGTCTTCGGTCGCGGCGCGGCGGCCGGTCGCCACCAGGAGCGCGCTCTGGTCGTCCAGTGACGACGGCAGCGGTGAACCCAGCGCGGTCTCCACCGTCCGCCGGGTCGCGGCCAGGCATTCCGCGTCTGGACCGTCCACTCCGGACAGATGCATGACCAGGTCCAGGTGGTGCAGCGTCGCTTCCACGACGTAGGTTTCGAAGTAGTCCGCGACTGTCAGCACGTAGTCACGGGTTTCGACCTTCGACGCCGGGTCCGCGAGCGCCGCGGCGCGTCCGGCTGCCTGGGCCAGGTCGTCGAAGTGGTGCGCCAGCCAGGCGGTGGTGCCGTAACTGACCGCCGCGCGGCGGGTGAACAGGCTTTCCGGCTCCGTGCCGGTCGGCAGGTCGGTGCTGAGTTCCCAGTATTCGGCGGCGGTGTGCGTCGGCTCTGCTTCGGACGGGGTCGCGAGCGTGATCAGGATGTCCTGCGCGTCGATGACCAGGTGGAACACCAGGTCCTGCACCAGCCAGCCGGTGCAGCCCGACGGGGCCAGCCACTGCCCGCCCTCAAGCGATTTGACGGCGTTCTGGAGTGCGTTCCAGGAGCGGAAGAAGAGGTCCACGACGGCACCTTAGCGATCGCGAACCCGCGCGGCATCCGGTTTTACAGGCGCAGCAACAACTCGGTGAGCAGCCGTTGCGCCGGATCGGTCAGGTCGATCCCGGACACCTCAGAAGCTCGCCGAACCCGGTAGCGCACGGTGTTCGGGTGGATGTTCAGCGATCGGGCGGCGGTGCGGACGTCGCCGAAAGCGTTCAGGTACGCCAGCACTGCGGGGATCAGAATGTCGCCGTGGTCGGCGTCGTGGGCGCGCAGTTCGGCGAGGCGGGGATCGCGCAGCCGGGGTTGATCTCCCAAGTAGGCCAACACTTCCGACAACAACACGTCGGCCCGGACGTCAGCCAAGGACGCGACGTCGGACGGCCAGTGGCCGCGCGTCATCGCCATCAGCACCCGGTCGGCGTCGCCGCGCGACAACGCTGCGTCCGACAGCCTCGGCACGATCCCGCCGAGTGCGGCACGGACCGGTGCGTCGAGGTGTTTCCGGGCCGCGCCAACGATTTCCTTCGCCAACGCGAGCACTGCGGCGTCCGAATGTTCGGGAAGATCCGGCAGCAACGCGTACACCCTGCCGCCGAGCACGCTTACGAGCGCGGTCCGCCGATAGGCCGCAGTGTGCACGGCGATCAGGTGCACCAGTTCCGCCCGGCGCAGCAACCGGTCCGAAGCGGCGGTGGACTGCTGCCGGGCGAGCGTGAACGCCAAAACCTGTGCTGGGCGTGCTGGATCAGCGCCGATGTCGTCGGCGACGGATTCGGCGTCGACGCGTCCTTCCAGCAAACCGGCCAGCAAATCCTCGCGCAGCCGAAGTTGCGGATCGGGCAGGGTTCGCGCGCGGATCAGTTGCGGGGCAAGCGTTCGGCTCGCGCCGAGCAGTGCGACCTCGGCCTGCTCGGTCAGCGGCTGCGCGCCTTCCTGCACCCAGATCGTGCCGAGCGGCTGCGAGCCCGCGTGGATCCCGGCGGCGATGCGGCGGCGAATCCCCAGCTCCGGGCGCTCTTCCACGCGCACGATTCCTTCGCCGGCTCGCAACCGCTGGTAGACGCCCCATTCGCGGAGGATCGCGAGGTACCGTTCCGGCCCTTCGCGACCCAAGATCGACAGCCGCCGCAGTTCGTCTACCTCGTCTCCGGCTCTCGAATACGCCAGCACACGGCTCGCGGTGTCCTCGATGCTGACCAGGCCGCCGGTGAGCGTCGCGACCGTCTGGGCCAGTGCGAACAGGTCTCCGAGCACCTCGCCGGTTTCCGCTTCGCCACCCGCTCGGGCCGCGTCGACCACCCCGCGCGCCAGCGCTTCGACCTGCTCCCACCGCGCCTCCGCGCCGACGGTGAGCAGCGCGACGCCAGCGTCCGCCGCGACATCCGTGCCGCCCTCGCCCTTCACCGCCACCGCTGCCGCTCCGGCGCGCCCGGCCGCCCGGATCGCCGCGGCCGCCGACCGGCCTCGCGCGCCGATCACCAGGACCAGGTCGCCGGGGTGCGTTTCGGGTGGGTCCTCGGGATCGAGGATCACCACGTCCTGCACCGGAACGCCCAGTCCGCGCGGCGCGACGAGCACCCGCACGAGCGGTTCGCCCAGGGTCGCGAGCACGTGCCGCAGCGAGGCACCGGCGAAGGGTTCGGCGGTCGTCATCGTGTAGGCCGATCGGACAAAATCATCTGGGCGATTCTAGCCGCTTGAACAAACCTCTGACCGTTGCGCGGCGTTATCTTTCGGGCAACCGACGAGTAAGCCAACGAGGGAGCCGCCGTGGACGCCGTGACCCAGACCCCCGCCCCGAAGAACGAGCCGGTGCTGACGTACGCACCGGGCAGCGCCGAGCGCGCCGAGCTGGAGGGTGCGCTGAAGAAACTGGGTCAGGCCGGTCCCGTCGACCTGACGGTCACCGTCGGCGGCGAGCAGCGCGCTGGCGGCGGCGAGAAGATCGACGTTGTCCAGCCGCACAACCACGGCCACGTCCTCGGCACCATCCACAGCGCCACGAAGCAGGACGCGTCCGACGCGATCGCTGCTGCCGCGAAGGCCGCTCCGGAGTGGCGCGCGCTGTCCTACGACGACCGCGCCGCCATTCTGCTGCGCGCGGCCGACCTGCTGTCCGGCCCGTGGCGCGCGACGCTGAACGCGGCCACCATGCTCGGCCAGTCGAAGACCGCGACGCAGGCCGAGATCGACTCTGCGTGCGAGCTCGCCGACTTCTGGCGCTTCAACGTCGCGTTCGGGCGCAGCATCCTCGACCAGCAGCCGGTCAGCTCGCCGGGCGTGTGGAACCGCATGGAGCACCGTTCGCTCGAGGGCTTCGTGTACGCGATCACGCCGTTCAACTTCACCGCCATCGCCGGCAACCTGCCCACCGCGCCCGCCCTGATGGGCAACACCGTGCTGTGGAAGCCGTCGCCGACGCAGAGCTTCGCCGCGCACCTGACGATGCGGCTGCTCGAAGAGGCCGGCATGCCGCCGGGCGTGATCAACCTGCTGCCGGGCGACGGCAAGGCCGTCTCCGAGGTCGCCCTGACGCACCGCGACCTGGCAGGCATCCACTTCACCGGCTCCACCGCGACCTTCCAGCACCTGTGGGGCACTGTCGGCGCGAACATCGCTGGCTACCGCAGCTACCCGCGTCTCGTCGGCGAGACCGGCGGCAAGGACTTCGTGCTCGCGCATCCGTCGGCCGACATCGACGTGCTTCGCACCGCGCTTGTCCGCGGAGCCTTCGAGTACCAGGGCCAGAAGTGCTCCGCTGCTTCGCGTGCGTACGTGCCGCGCAGCATCTGGGAGCAGCTGAAGGACGGCCTTGCTTCCGAGACCGCCGCGCTCAGCTACGGCGACGTCACCGACCTGTCGCACTTCGGCGGCGCAGTGATCGACCGTCGCGCCTTCGACAAGCACGCCGCTCTCTTCGAGCGCGTGAAGAACGACAGCGAGGTCGAGATCCTCGTCGGCGGCGCGGCGGATGACAGCGTCGGCTACTTCGTGCAGCCGACCGTTCTCGTGTCCACGAACCCGAAGCACGAGATCTTCAGCACCGAGTACTTCGGCCCGATCCTTTCGGTGTACGTGTACGACGACGCTGACTTTGACTCCGTGCTGCAGCTGGTCGACGAGACCGCTTCGTACGCCCTGACCGGCGCCGTGATCGCGAACGACCGCACGGCCGTCGCGAAGGCGTCGCAGGCGCTGCGGTTCGCCGCAGGCAACTTCTACGTCAACGACAAGCCGACCGGCGCGGTCGTCGGCCAGCAGCCGTTCGGCGGGGCGCGCGCTTCCGGCACGAACGACAAGGCCGGTTCGGTCTTCAACCTGCTCCGCTGGACGAGCCCGCGCTCGATCAAGGAGACGTTCGTGCCGCCGACCTCCGTGCGTTACCCGCACCAGGGCTGAGAAGGAGACACCGCCATGCTGCGTGCCCCGTTGCTCGCCGCCGCTCGTTCGCAGCGGATGCGTGCGCTGATCGAAGCGGTACCGGTGACCCGGTCCGTAGTGCGCCGGTTCGTGTCCGGCTCGGCTACCGCCGACGCCGTGCGCACCGCACGGGAATTGGCCGCCGACGGCCGGAAGATCACCATCGACCACCTCGGCGAAGACACCACCGACGCCGCACAGGCCACCGCCACCGTGCAGGCGTACGAGGAGTTGCTGACGGCGCTGTCCGAACAGGGCCTCGCCAAGGGCGCGGACGTCTCGGTCAAGCTGTCCGCCGTCGGGCAGTTCCTGCCAGGCGACGGCGAAGGCGTCGCGCTCGAGAACGCGCGGAAGATCTGCGCGGCGGCCGACGCGGTCGGCGCGACGGTGACGCTCGACATGGAGGACCACACCACCACGGACTCGACGCTCGGCATCCTCCGCGAGCTGCGCGCCGAGTACCCGTGGGTGGGCGCGGTGCTGCAGGCCTACCTGCACCGCACCGAGCAGGACTGCCACGAGCTGTCCGGTCCTGGATCGCGCGTGCGGCTGTGCAAGGGCGCTTACGCCGAGCCGGAATCGGTGGCGTTCCAGGACAAGTCCGAGGTGGACAAGTCCTACGTGCGCTGCCTGCGCGTGCTGATGGCGGGCAAGGGCTACCCGATGGTGGCCTCGCACGACCCGCGGATGATCGCGATCGCCGGAAAGCTCGCCGCCGACGCCGGGCGCACGAGCGGCGACCACGAGTACCAGATGCTGTACGGCATCCGGCCCGAGGAGCAGAAGCGGCTCGCCAGCGAAGGCGAGACGGTGCGCGTGTACGTGCCCTGCGGCGACGAGTGGTACGGCTACTTCATGCGGCGGCTGGCCGAACGGCCGGCGAACCTCGCGTTCTTCCTGCGCGGGCTCGTCACCCGGTCCTGAACCAGCGCGAAGGCCCGGCACCCTGGTGGGTGCCGGGCCTTCGTGTTTTCCCCGGTTGTGCGCCTGTGGTGGCTGGCTCAGGCCTGCTCGGCTTCTTGCGCGGCGGCGGCCTTGCGCACCTCGTCCATGTCGACCTCGCGGGCCTGGCGGATGAGGTCTTCCAGCGCGGCTTCCGGAAGGGCGCCGGGCTGGGAGTAGATCAGGGTCTTGTCGCGGATCACGGCGAGCGTCGGGATCGAGCGGATGTTGAACGCGGCGGCGAGCTGCTGCTCGGCTTCGGTGTCCACCTTGGTGAAGGTGATGTCGCCGTGCTTTTCCGACGCCTTCTCGAACACCGGTGCGAACTGGCGGCACGGGCCGCACCAGCTCGCCCAGAAGTCGATCAGCACGAACTCGTTGTCGGTCACGGTCTGGTCGAAGTTGTCCGCGGTCAGTTCCACTGTGCTCATGGGCGGTTCAACGAACGAGCGGGGTGGGGAATTCCCCGGGGCGGGGTAGCGTCCTGATGGGTGACTGACGATTCCTTGGAGGTTGAGGTGGCTGACGGAATCCTGGGCCGGATCGACGAGCTGATCACGGAGGAGAAACAGCTGCGGGACCGGGCGATCGGGGTCGGGTTGTCCTCGGACGACCGGGAGCGGTTGCGCCGGGCCGAGGAGGAGCTGGACCAGTGCTGGGACCTGCTGCGGCAGCGGCGGGCCAGGGTGGAGTTCGACGACGATCCGGACGCGGCTTCGGTCCGGCCGGTCAGCGAGGTCGAGGGGTACCGGCAGTAGCCGGCCCGATTAAAAGCTAACTGTTAGCTTTTGGTAACCGGGCAGATTTTGTGGCTGATAGCATCCGCGGATGACTGAGCCGTCCGGGCGGCGCGAGCGCAAGAAGGCTGCGACCCGCCAGAAGATCGCCGACACCGCGCTCCGGCTGTTCCTCGAGCGCGGGTACGACGAGGTGGGCATCCGCGACATCGCGGCCGAGGCCGACGTCGCGGTGACCACGGTCTTCTCGCACTTCGCGTCGAAAGAGGCGCTGGTCTTCGAGCAGGACTCGAACTTCGAGGAGAGCCTCCGGGGCGCGGTCGAGGGGCGGGCTTCGGCGGAGACGCTGATCCCGGCGTTGCGGGAGGAGATCCAGGCGCTGGTGCGGCATTGCACCGCGGACAGCGTCGCGCCGGTCTGGCGGATGATCGACGGATCGCCCGCGCTGCGCGAGTACGAGGAATCAATGCGCCTGCGGCACGCGGAATCGCTCGCGGCGGCGATGGCGGCCGAACCCGGGCTCGGGCGGACTCCGACGGCGTGCCGGGCGATCGCCAGGTTCGTGGTCGACGCCTATTCGGTGGCTCGAGAGGCCGCTGATCCGGAGGCCGCGGTGGACGAGGTGTTCCGGATGATCGAGGCGGCCTGGGCGGCTGCAAGTTCCGCTGTGTCCCGTTAGGACGGAAGCTGTGCGCGGTCTCGCGGCACCGATCGCGGAACTGAAAGAAACCGCCGGGTCCTGGTCGCAGCGGACGCCCTGACCTCAGGCTGATTCTTTCTGCGGCAACACCTTTAGGGCCCGTCGGCAACCGCTCTGCTGGGTTCTTGCCCGGTTCTTCGTCCAGTAGTCCGAGCGCTGCTGCCACGGGTCGTATCCGCTTAGGCGGCAACTTGGATGCGGAGCACTGAACCTGATGTCTCTTTCGGGCGCGGTTGTCGTCGAGCTGCGGTGCCTCGCCTTCGCGGCACGTCGCAGCAGGTGACAGTGGGCGCGGCCAGCCCCGCTCATTGTGGCTACAGGCGATAGGTGGCATCGGGTGGTTCGACCTGGCGATCTTCTGCGAACGGCAGATGATGGTTGGCAGCAGAAACAGGCGGTAGCCAGCACGAGACGGTGTCGGTCGCGTTCCATCGAACGTTGCTCGGTGACGGTGGCTGCGAGATCCAGGTGCCCAGCAGCCCGTCGCGGGCCGCAATGGTCGGCTCCTGGCTGCACCGGCCATGATTTGCCGGTGAACGGTGAAAAGCTGGTGTCGGTCGAGTTGGCCGACGACGAGCGTAAGACCCTGTGCCAGGGGCTGGCCGAATGGGGCGGCCCGGCGAGCTGCACTGAAGCCCTCGCGGTGGCGATGGGCTTCAGGAGCGTGGCGGATCTCTTGGAGGACGGGCGTCGGCTGCGGAGCGCACTCGTCGCGGGCGAGCCGCTGAGTCCTGAGGATTGGCGGCGAGTGGTGGCGGCTACTGAAATCGTGTTCGTCAGCGACGTGTTCGGGTCTGGCTGTGATTGGTCGATCACGACCGGCCTCTCAGACGAGCAGACGATCAAGACCCTGCGGCGGGTGCAACGAACGCTCGGCTACGTGCTCCATCGTTGCGAGGACTGACCTCCCTGCGACCAGCAAGCATGTCCAACCGGCCTCCTGAAGTGCTCAGCCTCACCGATGCGGCAAACGAGTGCAGCGGGCCGTGACAGCTACCACTTGTCGTCACACTCATGTGGGTGAGCTCATCCTGCCGGGTTGAGTGATGCAATCTCGAACACTTGTTCGAGATGCTGCGAAAGTGTTCGAAACGACTTCAGCGGGGCAGCCCCGGTCCCGCCCGCTCAGACCACAGCGGGGCGAACGACGGCTCAGCCGGATCAGCCGACTGCTGTGCGGCGGATGGCGGCGATATCTCGGCGAGATGGAACCTTTCGACAGATCCGCTGTCGAAAGCGCTAGGCGCGCGAGAAACAGCGCTTCTCGCCAGTCCGGCCGATCCCTAGGCCGGACAGAGGGTGCCGTTGTCCGGGATCTTGCCGTCGATCAGGAAGGACTGCGCGGCGGAGGTGACGCAAGGGGATTGGCCGACCGCGCCATGGGCGACGCCCTGCCAGGTGACGGTCACGGCACTGGGCATCTGGTCCGCGGCCCGGGTGGTGCCGATCTGCGGCGTCACCGGGTCGGTGGCGGTAGCGGCCACCAGAATGGGCGGGGCACCCGGCGCGCCAGCGGGAGGCAGCGCCTCACGGCGGACCGGCCAAGCGCCGCACCAGGCGAGTTCCTGAGCGACCGCCGCGCCGAACTGCGGGTACTTCGCGCGCATTCCCGCCGCGGCCCGGTCCAGCTGATCGGCGGGCAGCCGGGTGGTCGAGTCGTTGCACCGGGTCGCGATGGTGCCGCCGATGCGCGACGTGCGGCCGCGGACGTCCGCGACGATCGGATTCGCGAAGCCGGCCAGCGCGGTCACATCGCCGTTCTTCGCGGCGTTCAGCGCGTCGGCGAGGGCCGGCCAGCTCGAACGGTCGGCGAGTCCTTGGTACACCGCGTAGGTCGCCACGCCTGGGCTCATCGTCACGCCGTCGTCAGTGTCCACAGGAGACGTACGAAGCCGGTCGGTCACTGTCTTCAGCGCGGCTTTCGCGTCGCCCATCGGGCAGTTGCGGGCGGCGCAGTCCTCGGAGAAGGCGTCGAACGTCGCCTGGGCGCCGGCGGCCACCGCGTCGAGTACGGCCGCCCGGTCCTCGCCGGGGTCCGGAATGCCGTCCAGCACCATTCGACCCACCTGCGCCGGATAACGCACCGCATACTCCGAAAGCACCTTCGAACCGTCGCCGCGGCCGAGCGCGTTCAGCCGGTCCAGACCCAGCTGTTTGCGCAGCTGGTCGAGGTCTCCGGCGGTACGCCAGCTGTCCAGCGCGGTCTGCGCGGTGTCGAGATCGAGCGCGCACTGCTGACCAGCCCGGCGAGCCGCGTCGAGCACCTCGCCGAGGCCGCCTTCCGCTGGGTCCGCGCCCAGCAGTTCGGAACGCACTTCCAGCGGCACGCACTGCACTCCGCCGGACAGCCCGGTGCCGCGCCGGTCCACGCCGATCAGCGAGAACTTCTTGAGGAACTCCGGCGGCAGCCGCGTCGCCAGCCGCGCGGCGAACAGCGAGCCCGGCTCGCCGCCGATGTCATTGACCACCACGAGCGGGATCGGGCCGTCGCCTGCCTTGAGCACGAGGATGCGCGCGAGCAGATGCTGCGTGTCGTCGGGTGCGTCGAGCGGAGACGTCATGCGAGCACAGCTGACGTGCAGCGAATCCGGCAGCCCCGGAGCGGCCATCCGCTGCCGGGTGTCCGCGTCGCAGTTGGCCCACCGGAGAGCGGATTTCTTGGGCTCGGCCAGTGGCGGCAACGGCACCGCGGCAGTGCTCGGAGGCGGCGCGGTGGTAGCGCGCCCGTCGTTGTCGATCACCGCCGGGCGTACCGAGGGCCCGCTGGTGCACCCGGCCAGCATGAGCACTCCCAGCGTCGCCGCCACCAGCCGGGCGCGCGTACGGGAACGGCTGGGGGAACGGCGGTGCACGGGCTGATCCTCACGTCTGCTCGGCGGAACTCTCGGACGAGCTTGGCACGCCCGGTGTGGGAAGCCAGTGAGCGGGTCCTGCGGCGTGTCCGGTCCACGCTGGTCCAGGCGGCCCGGGGCCGGTCAGCGGGTGCGCACGACCTCGCCCCGGAACACTGCCGCCAGGTCGTACCGGGCCGGCTCGTCCAGCTGTGCGTAGCCGCACGACGACGGCTCGCGGTCCGGTCGCCAGCGCGCGAACTGAGCGGTGTGCCGGAAGCGAGACGGGTAGCCGCCTTCCGTGTGCTCGTACGAGACCTCCACCACGCGCTCCAGCCGCAACGGCACCCACGGCTGTTCTTTCGACCGCCAGCGCGTGATGCCGCCGGGGATCCGCTGGCCTTCGCGGACCGCGTCGCCCAGCCACGGATGTCCTTCGCCGTCAGTGATCAGCGGGGCCAGCTCCTGCGCCAGTTCGCGGCGACGCGCGACCGGGAACGAGCCGACCACACCGACGTGGTGCAGCAGCCCGTTCTCGTCGTACAGGCCCAGCAGGAAGGAGCCGACCGCCTCGCCCGGTTCGCCGTCCACGTGCCAGCGCAGGCCTGCGAGCACGCAGTCCGCGGTGCGGGAATGCTTGTATTTGAACAAAACTCGTTTGCCCGGCGAGTACGGCTCGTCGAGCGGCTTGCCGATCACGCCGTCCAATCCGGCCCCCTCGAACAGCTCGAACCAGTGCCTCGCGGTCTCCGGATCGGTCGTCGCCGGGGTCAGCGCGATGCCCGGCAGGGACTCGAGCCGTTCGCGGCGCGCCGACGTCGGCTCGTCCACAAACGACTCGTCGCCCAGCGCGAGCACGTCGAAAGCCAGGAACTGCGCGGGCGACTGTTCGGCGAGCAGCTGGACGCGGCTCTCCGCCGGGTGGATGCGCTCGGTCAGCGCGTCGAAATCGAGCTTGCCGTCGCGAGCCACCACCAGCTCGCCGTCGAGCACGACGCGCTCCGGCAAGGTTTCCCGCAGCGCGGCGAGAACTTCCGGGAAGTACCGGTTCAGCGGTTTCTCCGCGCGCGACTGCAGGGTGATTTCGTCGCCGTCCCGGAAAACCAGGCAGCGGAACCCGTCCCACTTCGGTTCGAACAGCAGGCCGCCGGACTCGGGGATGGCTTTCGCCGGCTTCGCCAGCATGGGCTTGATCGGTGCCTGCACAGGGAGGGCCATGCGGGCATTCTGGGTGAAACGCGGGATCAGCGCACGCGTGCCGAGCCGGTTGTGTCGAGTTCGAGCCGCACGGCGGTCGGCAGCGCCTCGACGCCGAGGGATTCCCTGGCCCGGGTCAGCACGTACGCGTCGAGGTCTTCCCACACGCGCCGGACCTCCGTGCCCTCGGCCAGCCAGAGCGTGATCCGCAACGCCGGTTCCGCGACCGTGCCCACCGACCGGACGCGAGCCCGGGCAACCCCGTCGATGCTCTCCGCATCCGTTTGCACCGCGCTGGCCAGCGCTCCGGCCGTGACGGTGAGCTCTGCGCCGATCGTCTCGTCGAGTTTCAGGTCCGGGCGGCGTTCCGGGCGCAGCGAACGGAGAACCCACCACAGTCCGAACACGACCAGCAGCACCCCGAGCACGATCGCGCCGATCCGCGCGAACAGCGCGTGGCCGCCGAGCCAGCCGACGGCGATCGGGTCGAGAACCGGCCGGTGCCCGCGGAACTGCCCGAGCCACCCCATGCCGACCACCAGCGCACCGGCGCCAGCCAGCACTCCGAGCACGCCGACCAGGGAGGTCAGCGTGCGCTCGGCACCGTACGAACGGCCTTGCGCGCGACGCGCCGCGGAAGCGCTCATCACCGGTCCTTCGGGGAGTCGACGACCACAGACACCTTCGGACGACGCTGCAACGGGAGGTCGTCCAGCACGCCCGCGACTGTCTCCAACAGCCGTGGCCGCAGCTGTTCTTCGTTCTCCAGCCGGCTTGTCGCGCGCACGCGCACCCGCCGGGAGCTGGCCGTCACGGACGCGCCGCGCACGTTGTCCTGCGCGCGCACCGCCAGCCCGACCAACCGTGCGAGCGCTCGCGGCGAAGTGCTCACCGTGATGCCGTCAGCGGGGTCGGTCATCCGCACTGCGCGGTCGCCCGCACCGAGCGCCAGCAACAGGAGGACAAGCCCGGCGAGCACAGCGATCCCGGCGGCGATCCGCACCGGGGTGCTGGTCCAGTCCAGCTCGGCGATCTGGGACTTCCACTGAGGCCACGGCACGAGCAGCGGAGCCTTGCCTGGCTGCCACCAAGCCCACGCGACCTCGAGCGCCAGCAACGCGCCGCCGGCCGCGACGGCCAGACCGAGCACAGTGGACAGAAGACGGACGAGGATGCGCATCATCGCACCCTCGGCGGCACGTCCGGCAACAACGCGGTGACCTTCACCGCGACCGAACGAACCTGATAGGAGGTGATGCGTTCGACCTCTTCGACGACCTTCGCGCGCACTTGCCCGGTCACTTCCCGCACGGGCGCCGGATAGCGCAACGCGAGATCGAGGGACAGATCGACGTCGTTGTCCGAGCCGCCGACCTTGGCGGACGCGCCGGAAGTCCCGGTGCTGACGCCAGCGACGCGGCGCTCGGTGAGCATCGTCCCGGGCACCTGGTCGGCGGCGTGCTGCGCGACCTTGCGCACTACGGCGTGCGCGATGGTGAGCGAACCGCGTTCGGCGGGGTCCGGAAGGTCGCTGCGGGATAGCCCTGCCTCGACCGCCCCGGTCACTTGTCTCGGCCCTTCCCGAACAGGTCGCCGAGGTCGAGTTCGCCGTCGAGGACCCGGCCGACCACGAGCCCGATGATGCCGACCGCGAAGGTCACCAGGAAAGCGGTGAACCCCTGCGTGGCGGCCAGTCCGAGAATCAGCCCGGCGAGGATCCCGGTCTGCGTAGCGTTCAACGTGCGCCCTCCTGGGATTGCGTGCTGCGGCGGTTGAGGTGATGCCTGATCTGTCTTGCTGCGGCGAGCGGGCTTGGCGGCAGGAGCCGTTAGGCGGGTCTCGAGCGCCCAGCTGCCCTCGGTTCTCCGGAGCTGGAAGCGGTCCGGCCGTACTGCCGCGGGAACATGCCGGGGCCGGATGCCGGGGAGCCGGGCGGCCGTCCGGTCATTCGACCCGGCTCGACTCGGGTTCGTCCTCCTCGCCGGGCAGGTGGACGTCGTTGACCGCGATGTTGACCTCGATCACTTCGAGCCCGGTGATCTGCTCGACCGCGGTGATGACGTTGCGCCGCACGTCGCGCGCGACCTCCGCGATCCGCGCGCCGTACTCGACTACGACGTCGAGGTCGATCGCCGCCTGCTTCTCGCCGACCTCCACCGAGACGCCTGCGGTGGAAGCCGCGCCCGAGCCAGGGATCCGGTCCCGGATGGCGCCGATCGCCCGCGACACCCCGCCGCCGAGCGCGTGCACGCCCGCGACCTCGCGCGTCGACAGAGCCGCGATCTTCTGCACGACGAGCGAGGAAATCGTGGTGCGTCCACCGGTGTCCGTCTGGTCGGCCGCCGCCAGCGCGGCAGTCGGGACAGCAGCCGGGACATCGGGCCGGTTCGGGGTCGGCATGGTTCCTCGCTCCCTGTAGGCGGACATGGCGCGTCCAGTGTCGCCGCGAGCGGCTCGCGGCGCCGGGGACATGCCCGTCCGAAAGACCTCCCGACCGGGCGAAAACTCACGCGGCATCACTCGAATGGGTGATGCCGCGGCTGGCGGGGGAGGTGGCGCGTGGGGTTTGCGGTGCAGCGAGCGGTTCCGCGGCTAGCCAGCCAAGCTCGCCCGGGGCGGCCCGGCCTGAGAGGCAGTGCTGAGCGGGTGACGTGGACCGGGCATGTGCAGCGGAGCGGGACTAGTGCCGTGGTCGCGACCGGGCACCGCCTGGGCTGGACCGGGCGAGGCCGGGCTTGGTGACCGAGGGCTGTGCTGGCCGAGTGCTGCGGTTCCGGTCCGGTGTCGCCTGCGCGGGACCGGGTGACGCAACACCCGGCGACCGAGGTGGTGCTGGACTAGCACTGCGACTCCGGCCTTGCGCTGCGGCCGGAGCGGCAACGGAGCGCCCGGCTGCCGAGCCAGTGCTCTGGGCCGAAGCTCCGGACCGGCACCGCCGTGTCGGTCCAGAGCGATGTCCCGGCCGCCAAGACAGTGCTCCCGAACAGCGCCGCAGTCTCACCCCGGTGCGACGAGCCCCGGCCAGCAACCAAGCCCGGTGACAGTCGCCACACGCACCCCGTCCTACCCGCCCCGTCGCCGTCACAAGGCGGCTCCGACCGGGGGATTTGCCGTCCTCCGCCGCGCTGAGGCGCGCCGAACCGGCCGGGAGCGCCCGGATAGGCTCTCCGACCATGCCCGCCGCTGCGCTGACCGACCGGTTTCCCGAGTTAGGGGCCGACGAGCTGATCGCGTCCCTCGTGCCGCCGCCGCGGTTCGGCGAGGCTCGGTTTTCCACTTACCTGCCGAATCCGGACGAGCCCAGCCAGGCCGCCGCGGTCGAGGCGTGTTCGGCGTTCGCTTCGCGGATCGGGGCGGCCAAGGCCAAGAAGTCGCGGCTGCGGTCGCTCTTCGGGGGCGGGGCGGCGATTCCGGACGGGCCGATGGGGCTCTACCTCGACGGCGGGTTCGGCGTCGGCAAGACCCACCTGCTCGCCTCGACGTGGCACGAGACTCCGGGGCCCAAGGCGTACGGGACGTTCGTCGAGCTGACGCACCTGGTCGGCGCGCTCGGGTTCGCCAACGCGGTCGCGCGGCTGTCGGAGCACCGGCTTCTGGCGATCGACGAGTTCGAGCTGGACGATCCCGGCGACACCACGTTGGTCAGCCGGTTGCTGCAGGAACTCACCGACGCGGGCGTCTATGTCGCGGCGACCTCCAACACCCTGCCGGACAAGCTCGGCGAGGGGCGGTTCGCCGCCGAGGACTTCCTGCGCGAGATCCAGGCGTTGTCGCGGCGGTTCGGGGTCGTCCGGGTCGACGGGCCGGACTACCGGCACCGCGGGCTGCCGGACGCGCCGCCGCCGGTCAGCGACGACGAGATCGACGTCTCGGCGGCCGCGCACGAAGGGTCCACTGTGGACGAATTCGGCGCGTTGACGGCGCATCTCGGGCAGTTGCATCCCTCGCGGTACGGGAAACTGCTCGACGGGGTGCGGCGGGTGCATCTCAAGCACGTGACGCCAGTGCCGGACCAGATGGTCGGGCTCCGGCTGGTCGCGTTGGCGGACCGGCTGTACGACCGGGCGATCCCGGTGGTCGTGTCCGGCGTGCCGCTGCCGGAGCTGTTCAGCGAGGAAATGCTGAACGGCGGTTACCGCAAGAAGTACCTGCGCGCGGTCAGCCGGTTGACGGCTCTGGCGCGCGACGCGGTGACAGCGCCGCCCGCATCGCGGTGACCACGGCGGGGGCGAAGCAGACGCCTCCGACGATGTCTGTGAGGTAGTGGTAGCCGAGGCCGATCATGCCGACGGCTGCGCAGCCGACCAGCACCACGCCCACTGCGACGGCGACGGCCTTGAACCGGACCAGCAGCACAACGACGGTGAGCACGGCTACCAGGCTGACGGTGTGGCCGCTCGGGTAGACGAGGGTGCCGCCTTTCCAGCGGTCGAAAGCGGGCTTTAACGCCCAGCTGTTGAGTGCGATGGCGGCGAACGGGCCTGCCACGGCGAGCACTGCGTCGAGCCGGTTGCGCCGATAAAGACAGAGTCCGGCGATAACGGCGACGGCGGGGATGAGCACGTATGGCTCGGTGGGCAGCACCAGTGTGTTGAGCAGGGCCGGGCTCAGCGTCGAGGCAGACCTGGCGGCCCATTGGTCCACTGTGCCGGGCGCATATGGCGCGACGAGCAGTCCCAACACAAGCGTGGCGAGCGCGCAGAGCGCGGCGAAGAGGGCGAGAGTCCGCCTGGCGGTCACGAGGTCGAAGCCTAGTCACATTCGTGGCGGCGCGTGGGTCTTCCTTCCGACACGGACGATCGGAGGGCTAATGGGGGACATCGAGATCCGCGGGACTGTCGCGGACGGCTTCGAGCCGGTTCGCGACGAGTTCGCGGTGGCGGCCGAGGCGAGCGCGGGCGTGCAGCTGGCGGTCCGCGTGCACGGGCGGCTGGTGGTCGATCTCTGGGCCGGCGACGTCACGGGCGAGACGCTGACCGGCATCTACTCGTCGACCAAGGGGGCGACGACGTTGGCAGTGGCGCTGCTCGTGCAGGACGGCGTTCTGGACCTGGACGCGCCGGTCGCGCAGTACTGGCCGGAGTTCGCCGCTGCGGGCAAGGGCGGGATCACGGTGCGCGACGTCCTCACGCACCGCTCCGGAGTGATCGGGGCGGACGGCGGTCTGTCCGCCGAGGAACTCGCGGACGACCGGGTGATCGCCCGGCGGCTGGCGGGGCAGCGGCCGTTCTGGCGGCCGGGATCTGCTTACGGCTACAGCGGATTCGGCGGGTTCTCGGTCGTCGCCGAGGTGGTCCGGCGGGTCACCGGGCAGTCGGTGCAGGAGCACTTCGAGACGCGGGTTCGCGAACCGTACGGCCTCGACCTGTACCTCGGACTGCCCGAGCAAGAGGAACACCGGTACCGCGAGGTGCTGGCGGGGGAAGCCAGCGCTGAGGAACTCGCGGCGTTCCAGGCGTACGTCCCGAGCCCGCACAGTCTGGGCGGGATCGGCTACGCGCTCGACTCGACGCCGCCGCTCGACCAAGTGGCGTTCGTCAACACCCGGCGGGTGCGGGCGCTGGGGCAGGTTTCCGCGGGCGGGGTCGGCAGTGCACGCGGGCTGGCGGGGCTGTACGCGGCCGCAGTGTCTGGTTTGGACGGACGGCCGCCGCTGCTCGAACCCGGCACGCTGGGGGAGTTCGCCATGCTCCATTCGACCGGCCGCGATCTGGTGACCGGTGACGCTGGCCAGTACGCGCTCGGGTTTCAGGCGAAAGGGTTGCGTTATCCGTTCCTCAGCGCGAATGCGTTCGGGCACAACGGCTCTGCTGGGTCCGAGTCCTTCGTGGACCCGCGCAGCGGCATCGCGTTCGGGTACACGCGGCGGCAGTTCTCCGCCACCTGGTCCCATCCGGAGCACGACCGGCTGGCCGCCGCGGTCCACGCGGCGGCGCAGCGGCAGCCGGTGAAAGACGAGTGACCGCGGTGATGCGATGCTGGTCCCATGTCGCTGTTCTCGCGCCGTCCGGCTGAAACCCCGTCCGGCCCGTTCCGGTTCCGGATCTCTGAGATCTACCAGATCCCGACGCGCGGGGTCGTGGTCACCGGCACGGTCACTGACGGCACCGTGCAGGTCGGCGCGAACGCCGTGGTGCAGTTGCCCGGCGGCGCTCGCGAGGTCGTGGTGACGAGGATCGAAACGGCGCGCCGCAAGCGGCAGTCCGCGGAAGCCGGTGCCGAGGCCGGGCTTTACCTGTCCGGTCTCAGCGCCGGCGACATTCCCACCGTGCCGGGCGGCGACGGGCAGCAGCAGGACAACACCGGCCTGAGCGGCGTCGAGGTGACGTCAGCCTGACCCCCGTCTGGTGGCTTCACCGGGAGTGCAGTAAACACGCCAATTGTGCTCACTACCCCAGAACCGCGGCGGTCTCCGGCGCTCCGGCTGATCCGGTTCCTGCGGCTGGTGTACGCACTGCCGCTCGGGCTCGCGCTCGCCGGTGTCGTCGGCGGCTTCGTCCTCGGCTACGGCTGGTACATCGCGGCCGGGTCCGTCGGCATCAGTCTCACCATCATGGTGCTGATCCTTGGCAGCATCGCCCGGTCGCTGCACGGGCCCGCGTCCCCGCCGGGCACGCGTTTCGTTCAGCAGCACGGCGAGCGTGCGCTCGCCAAGATCGAAAGCCTGAAGACGACCGGGACGCAGATCAACGACGCGTACGTCACCGAGTTGAAGCTGGTCGTCGCGCCGCCGAACGAGACCGCGTACCGGGCGACCGGCCGGGAGCTGATCCATCCGGTGCGGTCCGCGGCGTATCAGCCGGGCACGGTCGTCGTGGTCAAGCAGAGCCCGCGGTACCCCGGAGTGGTCGTGGTGGACGCCGATCCGCCGCGAGAGTGGACTGAACGGCCGTGGCAGGCCGGGGTCATCGGCGAGGAACGGACGCGGGAACCTGAAGAGCGGCAAGGGAATGCCGCCGGACGGCTGGCGATGACAGTGGTGAGCACGGCCGTCATCGCGGCGGCGTTGCTGGTGCCGATCCGGGAAGACGTCCTCGGCCAGCTTCTCTTCCCGCCGGACCTGTTCACGGCGGACGATTTGCGTACTGGCGTGGCGAAACTGTCCGCCGAGAGTCAGCGTTTCGAAGACCTGACCGTGGAAAAGGACCAGCTGCGCGCAACGATTCCCGGCGCATACCTCAGCTACCGCGGTGGCACGGTGAAACGCGATTCGACCACCACCGGCGTGCCGGACAAGCAATTCGCCGCGAGCGAGGTCAATTTCGCCGCGATACCCGGCCTTGTCGCGAGTTTCGGCGGAGACCCGGCGGACGCGCGCGTGAGCATTCGCCGCGAGGACGTGGGCATCACGATGACGGTCCGGTCGGCGAAGGACAGCGATCGTCAGCTGGTCGCGGACGCGAAGGGCGTTCCGGCGCTCACGGCGGACGCGTTCACCGAGCGCGGTTTCCAGGAGGTCGCCGCGTTGCTGACCAAGCTGAGCGGCCGTCCGGAAGCGTACGAAGCGATCATCCGCACTGATCACGTCGAGTTCCAGGTGCCCGGCCCTGGCCCGGGAACCGCGGACGACTACGACTGGTATCGCGGACGTCTCGTCGAACACCGGCCTTCGCCGATCCAGCCGGAACCGGGCGCACCTCTGTTCGAGTTGTCGAAGCTGTCGCCGAAGGCGCTGCCCGCGATCCTCGCGAAGGTGAACGAGCGGATGCCCGGTTTCCCGCGTGACAAGGTTTCGGTGGGGCTTCGGGAGAACGACGGAACGTGGAGCTTGCGCACGTCCGTCCAGGACGATTACGGCCGCGGCATCGAGGTGACCGCCTCGCCGGACGGGTCGACGGTCGCAGTGATGCCCACCCGGTGACCGCCGCCCGGAAAACGGCGGTCACCGAGCGGGTCAGCCGCGTACGACCTGGGCGATCGCGTCGACGCCGCGGTCCAGTTCGGCTTCGGTGATCACCAGCGGCGGTGCGACGCGCAGCGTGCGGTCGTGCGTTTCCTTGCACAGCACGCCCAACCCGGCCAGCGCCTCGGACGCCGCCCTTCCGGTCGGACCGTCCGGCGCGATGTCGACCCCCGCCCACAGGCCGCGTCCGCGCACCTCCGAGACCCCGTCGCCGACCAGCTTCGCCAGCCGCTCGTGCAGGTGTGCGCCGAGTTCCGTGGACCGCTTCTGGTACTCGCCGGTCTGCAGCATCCGCACCACGGCGCGGCCGACCGCACAAGCCAGCGGGTTGCCGCCGAAGGTCGAGCCGTGTTCGCCGGGCTTCAGCACGCCCAGCACCTGGCGGCTGCCGACCACTGCGGACACCGGGACGATGCCGCCGCCGAGAGCCTTGCCCAGCGTGTACAGGTCCGCGCGGACGCCTTCGTGTTCCAGCGCCAGCACAGTGCCGGTGCGCGCGAGACCGGACTGGATCTCGTCGGCGATCATCAGCACGCCGTTCTCGTCGCACAGCCGCCGAACCTCGGCGAAGAACCCTGGCGGCGGCACGATGACGCCTGCCTCGCCCTGGATCGGCTCCATCAGCACTGCCGCAGTACGCGGCGTGATGGCCGCCTTCAGTGCTTCGGCGTCGCCGTAGGGCACCTGGACGAAGCCTGGGGTGAAGGGCCCGTAGTCGGCGCGCGCGGTTTCGTCGTTGGAGAACGAGACGATGGTGGTGGTGCGGCCGTGGAAGTTCGACCGGGCGACCACGATTTCCGCGGTGCCCGCCGGAACGCCCTTGACCTGGTACGCCCACTTGCGCGCGACCTTCACCGCGGACTCGACGGCCTCGGCGCCGGAGTTCATCGGCAGCACCATTTCGGTGCCGGTCAGCTCGGCCAGCTCGCGGCAGAACAGCCCCAGCTGGTCGTGGTGGAACGCGCGGGAGGTGAGCGTGACGCGTCCCAGCTGCTCGGTCGCGGCGGCGATCAGCTCGGGATTGCGGTGGCCGAAGTTGAGCGCGGAGTAGCCGGCCAGGAAGTCCAGATAGGACTTGCCGGCCACGTCGGTCACCGAAGCGCCCTCGGCTTCGGCGATCACGACCGGCAGCGGATGGTAGTTGTGCGTGCTCCATTGCTCGTCGAGCGCGATGAAGCCGTCGGGGGAGGTGGGACGCGCGGTGTCGGCAGGCTGGACGGACGCTGTCATGCGTTCAGGCTAGAGGCCGTTCGCGGGGAGTTCAGCCGGGAAACGTTGCTTTCCCCCGTCGTTCGTTGCGCAATCGAGGGGGCCGACCGGCGATTCGCTGCGCGGCTCGCTCGACCGGATGACACCCGCCCGGGCCGGCGGAGAAGTCCCCGGGATCGACCGCGCGTGCGGTTATCGTCCCGGGATGGCGAAGAAGCAGCAGAACGGAAACCGGGTCCGCGACGCGCTCCGGGCGGGCGACGAGCTGCCGGACCCGGCTTCGTCGCCCGTGGGGCCGGAAAAGAAGGCGAAAGGCGGCAAGAAGCTGGAGTCGGCCGGGGAGGCGCTCGCCGGGTTGCAGGAAGCGCTGTACGCGGAGGGCATCGGCGGCGGCACCCGCAGTGTGCTGCTGGTGCTGCAGGGAATGGACACCTCCGGCAAAGGCGGCACCGTCGGGCACGTGCTCGGCCTCGTGAACCCGATGGGCGTGCAGTACGCCGGGTTCAAGAAGCCGACGGCCGCCGAGCGCAAGCACGATTTCCTCTGGCGCATCCGCAAGAAGCTCCCGTCGCCGGGCCACCTCGGCGTGTTCGACCGCTCGCATTACGAGGACGTCCTCGTGCCGCGAGTCCTCGGCCAGCTCCCCGCCGCCGAGCGACGGCAGCGGTACGCGCAGATCAACGCGTTCGAGAAGGAGCTGACCGACAACGGCACCACCGTGGTCAAGGTCTTCCTGCACATCTCGCCGGAGGAGCAGCTGCGCCGGCTGACCGCGCGGCTGGACCGGCCGGAGAAGCGGTGGAAGTTCGACCCGGCGGACATCGAGGCGCGCCGGCAGTGGCCCGCCTATCAGAAGGCTTACGCCGACGTGCTGAAGCGCACGTCGACCGAGCACGCTCCGTGGTACGTGGTCCCCGCCGACCGCAAGTGGTACCGCAACTGGGCGGTCGCCGAGCTGCTCGTGGAGACGCTGACCGAGATGGACCCGAGCTTCCCGGAGCCGGCCTACGACGTCGACGAACAGCGGGCCGCGCTGCAGGGTGTTGGCGTGCCCGGCTGATCATCTGAAAGAGTGCTGGTCGTGACCGATTCTGCACTCGACGACGTTCCGTTCCTCCGCCAGCAGGCCCGCACCCAGCGGTTCACTCTCGGCGCGCCCAAGCAGTTCCGGGTCGCCCCGGACGGTTCGCGGGTGCTGTTCCTGCGCAGCGCCACCGGCACCGATCCGCGGCACAGCCTGTGGTCGTTCGACCTCGCCACCGGCGAGGAGACGAAGCTGATCGACGCGGCCGAGCTGGTGTCCGGCGACGAGGACCTGCCGCCGGAGGAGCGGGCGCGGCGCGAGCGGGCCCGGGAGACCGGCGGCGGCGTGGTGGCCTTCGGCGTCGACGACGCGTTCACCGTTGTCACCTTCACGCTTTCCGGCAAGCTTTACACGCTCGACCTCGCGAGCGGTGAGACGCGCATCCTGGTCGACGGGTCCGTGATCGATCCGCGGCCGAACCCGACCGGCACGCACGTCGCGTACGTGCGCGAGCGCCGCCTGCGCGTGATCGAGCTGGCGACCGGCGAGGACCGTGTGCTCGTCGGCGAGGACGACGAGGACGTCACCTGGGGTCTCGCGGAGTTCATCGCGGGCGAGGAGATGGACCGCACGCGCGGCTACTGGTGGGCACCGGACGGGCGCAGCGTGATCGTGGAGCGCGCGGACCGCGGTCCGGTGCCGCGCTGGACGATCGGCGACCCGGCGAACCCGCAGCTGCCGGCGAACGTCGTGGCGTATCCGGCGGCGGGTTCGCCGAACGCCGAGGTGTCGCTGGCCGTGCTGGGCCTGGACGGCAGCCGCGTCGACGTGGCGCGAGGCGATTGGGAGTACTTGGTCACCGTGCACTGGTCGGCGGGCGGACAGCCGCTGCTGGCTGTGCAGCCGCGGGACCAGAAGCGGCTCACCGTGCTGGCGCTGGACCCGGCCGACGGGTCGGTCGCCGAGGTGCACAGCGAGACCGACGAGCACTGGGTCGAGATTTTCCAGGGCGTGCCCGCGTGGACCGCGGACGGCAAGCTGGTGGTGGAAAGCGCGGCCGACGGCGACCACCGGCTCCTGGTGGACGGAAAGCCGGTCACGCCGCCGGGGATGCAGCTGCGGATGGTGCTGCACGTCGGCGAGGAGATTCTTTTCACCGCTTCGGAAGACGACCCGACGCAGGTGCACCTGTACCGCACCGAAAACGGCACCGTGCGTCGTCTGTCCACAACGGACGGTGTGCACGTCGGTTCGGGGAGTGCGGCTCTCACGGTGCTGTCCTCGTGGAGTCTCGACCACAGTGGACCGAACGTGACCGTGCTGCGCGACGGCATCGAGGTCGGCTCGATCAAATCGTCCACTGTGGACCCGGAGATCGTGCCCAACCTGACCTGGCTCACCCTCGGTGAACGCCAGCTGCGCGGGGCTTTGGTGCTGCCGCGCGGCTACGAGCCGGACGAGGGCAAGCTGCCGGTGCTCCTCGACCCGTACGGCGGTCCGCACGCACAGCGGGTTCTCCAGAGCCGCAACGCTTTCCTGACGCCGCAGTGGCTCGCCGACCAAGGTTTCGCCGTGCTGGTCGTGGACGGTCGCGGGTCGCCCGGCCGCGGACCGGCGTGGGAGAAGGAGATCGCAGGCAAGCTCGCCGACGTCACGCTCGCCGACCAGGTCGACGCCCTGCACGCGGCCGCCGAGGCGCATCCCGAGCTGGACCTGGAGCGGGTCGCGATCCGCGGCTGGTCCTACGGCGGCTACTTGTCCGCGCTCGCCGTACTGCGGCGGCCGGACGTGTTCCACGCGGCGGTCGCGGGCGCACCGGTCACCGACTGGTCGCTGTACGACACCCACTACACCGAGCGCTACCTCGGCAAACCGCAGGACGAACCGGAAAGCTACGAGCACAACTCGCTCATCGCGGACGCCGGGTCGCTCGAGCGGGCGCTGCTGATCGTGCACGGACTGGCCGACGACAACGTCTTCCCGGCGCACGCGCTCCGGCTCTCCTCGGCGCTGCTGGCGAAGGGCCGCCCGCACGGCTTCCTGCCGCTCGCGGGCGCGACGCACATGACACCGCAGGCCGAGGAGGTCGCGGAGAACCTCATGCGGCTCCAGATCGAGTGGATACAGGGTGAGCTAGGCGGGGTTTGATGGTGCGGCAAACTGTGTTTTTGGCGCCGGCTTCGCCGTCGCGTGCGGGATCGCCTTGAAGTCGGCGTGTCGAGGAGCGGCGCGCCCGGCCCGGGGGGCCGTGCACGCTGCTCCTC
>NZ_JBSHAM010000110.1:0-24005 GCF_053611505.1 Amycolatopsis sp. NPDC054798
GCCACAAACCCGGACAATGCTCCGCACCCCCGCAGGGGAGCTGCACGCGACGGCTACTGAGAAAACCCCAATGTGGCATTGGGTGCATGTGACGCACCGAATGCCCCATTGGGTGCGTCCGACGCACCCAATGTGGCATTGGGGCGCTTGAGCCCGCACGCAGGCAGCCGGAACGCGGTGCGCCCTAACCGGCATGAACGCTCACGAGACCGGCCGGGAGCGGGCCGAGGGCAGGGGGCGTTGCAGCAGCACCTGCCCAGCGAGGCGTGACAGGACCCCCGAGGAAATCTGATTCCGTCAGGGCTCCCCTCACGTCCCCGGTTTCCCGATCCGGTTCCCGATCCACCGCCCGATCTCGATCAGCACCACTCCCGCCGCCGCGCAGCTCACCGCGGTCAGCGTGTACCTCGTGTTGCCCGGGTCGAGCTGGAAGATCTCCCTCGTCCACGGCAGCAGGAACATCAGCGCCGAAAGCACCGCCATCGTCGCGACCAGGGCGGCCTTCCACCAGGTGTAGGGCCGCGCGACGACCGCCAGCACCCACAGCGCCAGCGCCATCAGCGTCATCAGTGCCGTGGTGCTCGCCTGCACCTGCTCGGCATCGGTGGTCGCGGTGCCGGGGTGGACCAGGATGTACGAGACGAACGACGCGGCCCCGATCACCACTCCGGCCGGGACCGCCATCCGCAGCACGCGGCCGACGAATCCGCTGCGCGCGCGGTCGTTGTTGGGGGCCAGCGACAGCACGAACGCGGGCAGGCCGATGGTGAACCAGCCGACGATCGTCACGTGCCGCGGCAGGAACGGGTACGGCATCGCGTCCAGGCCGATCAGCCCGGGCACGCCGACGATCAGCGCCAGCAGCACCGAGTACACGGTCTTGGTGAGGAACAGGTTCGCGACGCGTTCGATGTTGCCGATCACCCGGCGGCCCTCGCCGACGACGTACGGCAGTGTCGCGAAAGCGTTGTCCAGCAAGACGATCTGCGCGACCGACCGGGTCGCCGGGCTGCCCGCGCCCATCGCCACGCCGACGTCGGCGTCCTTGAGCGCGAGAACGTCGTTGACGCCGTCGCCGGTCATCGCCACGGTGTGCCCGCGCTCCTGCATCGCCGCGACCATCGCGCGCTTCTGCGCGGGCGTCGCGCGGCCGAACACGGCGGTGCTTTCCATCTGGTCGGCCAGCGTGCCGGGGTCTTCGGACAGCGTCCGCGCGTCGAGCGGGGCTTCGCCGCCGGGCAGGGCCAGCGCGCGGGCCACGCCGCCGACCGACACCGCGTTGTCGCCCGAAATCAGTTTCACCGCAACGCCTTGGGCGGCGAAGTAGTCCAGGGTCTCGCGGGCGTCGCCGCGGATCTTCTGCTCCAGCACAGCCAGTGCCACCGGCGTGACCTCGCCCGGTCCGTCGGGCGCGTCGACCGCGTTCGCCGCCCGGCCGAGCAGCAGCACCCGCAGGCCCTGTGCGCCGATCCGTTCCGCTTCCGCGCGCTCCTCCGACTCGGCGGGCAGCAGCACGTCCGGCGCGCCCAGCACCCAATCGCCGTGCTCGCCGAACGCCGCGCCGCTCCATTTCCGCGCCGACGAGAACGGCACCACGGCGGTCGGGGTCCAGTCCGGCGCGTCCGGGCAGCCCTCGGCGATCGCGGCCAGGCTGGCGTTCGGCCGCGGGTCCGCGGCGGCGAGCGCGGCCAGCACCGTCTCCGGGGCCTCGTCCGCCTCGTGCAGCCGCCGCAGTTCGGACAGCCGCATCGCGTTCTCGGTGAGCGTGCCGGTCTTGTCCGCGCAGACGACGTCCACGCGGGCCAGACCCTCGATCGCGGGCAGCTCGTTGACCAGGCACTGCCGCCGGCCTAGCCGGATCACTCCGACCGCGAACGCCACCGACGTCAGCAGGATCAGGCCTTCGGGCACCATCGGGACGAGCGCGGCGACCATCCCGCGCAGCGCGGCGGGCAGCTCCTGCGAACCGGAAAGCTGGTTGTAGATCGACAGCGCGCCAGCCGGGATCAGCAGATACGTGATGACCTTCAGGATCTTGTTGATCCCGCTCCGCAGCTCCGAATCGACCAGGGTGAACCGGCCCGCCTCCTCGGCCAGCTTCGCCGCGTACGCCTCCGGCCCGACCTTCGTCGCCCGGTACGCGCCGTTCCCGGCCACCACGAAACTGCCGGACATGATCGCATCGCCCGTGCGTTTCACCACCGGCTCCGATTCGCCGGTGAGCAGCGATTCGTCGACCTCCAGCGCGTCCGCGGACAGCACCTCGCCGTCGACCACCACCTGGTCGCCCGCGCCGATCTCGATCACGTCGTCGGCCACGACCTCTTCCGGGGCCAGCTCGCTGCTGGTCCCGTCGCGGCGCACGCGCGGGCGCACCTGGCCGACGATCGCGAGCCGGTCCAGCGTCCGCTTGGCCCGCAGCTCCTGCACGATGCCGACGACGCTGTTCGCCACGATCACGCCGGCGAACAGCCCGTCCAGCAGGTAGCCGGTGGAGAAGATGATGACCGCGAGCACCGCGAAGATCGCGTTGATCCGGGTGAAGACATTCGACCGGACGATCTCCCACGCGCTGCGGCTCGTGCGCGAGGGCACGTCGTTGGTCCGCCCCGCGGCGACCCGTTCGGCCACCTCGGCCGCGGTGAGCCCGCGCGTGCTGTCCTGCGTGAGAAGGCCGTCGTCCCCTGGCATGGTTCCGACCTTACGCAGTTTCCGGGCGAACCCGCCGCGCCGCCGCCCCTCGCGGGTCCGCCCGTTCGGGTGACTCGGCGCAGGTCACCGGCCGAGGCGGGTCTCTACTTGCGCCCAGCGAGATCCGGCAGCTCGGCGAAACTCGGGGCCACGCCGTACGACGCTTTCCGCGCCGCCCGCCGCAGGGTCGCCAGCACCGCCGGTCCGAGCACCACGATCGCGGCCGTGTTCGTGATCGCGCGGCCGGTGTCCCAGCCCGCACTGGACGTCAGCAGGGTGAAGACGACGAACCGGTGGAGGTTTTCGAGCACCGGCGCGCCCGGGACGTACGACAGGCTCCCGTGGTAGTACGGCACTTCGGCACCGGTGATGAACGGCCAGAACCACAGATTCATGAGGAACCCGAAGACGTACGCGACGACGATGCCGTAACCCGCGAGCATCGCGATCTCCGCGCCGCCGCGCACGCGCCGGGGCAGCAGCCCGGCTCCCGCCCCGATCCACGCCGAGGACAGCATCTGGAACGGCAGCCACGGCCCGACGCCCGCGGTGAGCAGCGCCGAGGCGAACAGCGACGTGCAGCCGAGCACGAACCCGAACCCGGCCCCGAACACCCGCCCGGCCAGCACCAGCAGGAAGAACACCGATTCGATGCCCGCGGTGCCCGCCCCGAGCGGACGCAGCCCGGCGTTGACCGCGGACAGCACGCCGAGCATCGCCAGCGCTTTGGTGTCCATCCCGCCCTCGGACAGTTCGGCGAGCACGATCACGATCAGCAGCGGCAGGATCCCGACGAACACGAACGGCGCGTCCGGCCCGTGCTGCATGTTCTGCGGCTCGACCCGCACCAGCAACGGCCAGACGAACGTCATCAGCCCGGCCGCCGACGCCAGCGCCAGCACCACCGCCGAACGCGGGCCGACCCGCACCGCCCGGCCCGCGTCGCCCCAGTCGCGGATCATCGCGGAGCCGCCGCGGGGAGTGCGGGGGCGCGGCGGTTTTCCCGGGTCGCGGGCGGATCGGTTCTGACTTCGCAGGTGTTCCGCGTCCTGGTGTGCACGTCCCGGATCTCCACGGCAAACCCAGGCACCCACTTCGCCCGCAGATCCCTCCCAGCCGCGAACGAACTCCCAGCCACCGCGGCCCTCCCGCCCCGGCACCAGCTCACCGCGCCACCCCCTCCAACGCCGCCCCGACCTCGGCCACCGTCAGCCGGTCCGGGCCGAGGATCTTCGCCACCTGCGTCGCGAACGCCGGGGAGCCGCCGAGCACCTCGGCCGTCGGACCGTCCGTCACGACCTCGCCCTCGGCCAGCACCACGACCCGGTCCGCGACCGCCGCCACGAACTCGACGTCGTGCGTGGCCACGACGATCGCCCGGCCTTCCGCCGCCAGCTCGCGCAACGCCGCGGCGAGAGCGTCCTTGGCCGGATAGTCGAGACCGCGGGTCGGCTCGTCGAGCAGCACCACCCGCGGCGACGCGGACAACTGCACGGCCAGGACCAGCGCCAGCTTCTGCCCCTCGGACAGGTCGCGCGGATGCCGTTCCGGGTCGATGCCGGGGGCGAGCCGGTCCAGCAACGTGCGGCATTCCCCGGGAGAAGCGGCGGATTCGGCGTCCGCCGCCGCGCATTCCGCCGCGACCGTGCTCAGGTACAGCAGATCGCTCGCGGTTTGCGGCACGAGGCCGACCAGCTTGCGCGCCTTGGCGCTCGACAGCTCGTGCGGGTCCTGCCCGGCTACCCGTACCCGGCCGCCGTGGCGCGGGCCTGACCCTTGCAACGCCCACAACAGCGAAGACTTGCCGGATCCGTTGCGGCCCATCATCGCCACGATCCGGCCCGGGTGCAGGTCCAAGCCGACGCCGCGCACCGCGACGTGCTGGCCATAGCGGACGACGATTCCGGTGCTGTGCAACGCGGGTTCGCCGTCGGCGGCCGGGACCGGCGCAGGCAGCGGAACCGCAGAGAGGTGTTCGCGCAGCGGAACCGCCTGCCGCCGCGCGTCCCGCACGGTCATCGGCAGCGGGTCCCATCCGGCGAGGCGGCCGAGGTGCACGATCGGCGGCGCGATCGGGGTGTCGCGCAGGACCTCCGCCGGCGCCCCGTCGCGCACGCTGCCGTCGCCCGGCACGTACAGCATCCGGTCGGCGAACGGGATCACCCGCTCCATCCGGTGTTCGGCGAGCACGACCGTCGTGCCGAGGTCCTGCACCAGCCGGGCCAGCGTGGCCAGCACCTCCTCGGCCGCGATCGGGTCGAGCGCCGACGTCGGCTCGTCCAGCACGAGCACCCTCGGATGCGCGGTCAGCACCGCGCCGATCGCGACGCGCTGCTGCTGGCCGCCCGACAGCATCCGCAGCGGACGCCGCCGCAGCTCCGCGATGCCCAGCAGGTCGAGGGTTTCCTCCACCCGCCGCCGCATCGCCTGCGGCGCCACGCCGAGCTGTTCCATGCCGTAGGCCAGTTCCTCCTCGACCACGTCGGTGACGAACCCGGCCAGCGGGTCCTGTCCGACGCGGCCGACGAGATGCGCGAACTCTCGCGGCGGAGCCTCGAAAGTCGCGACGCCGTCCACCGCGACCCGGCCTTCCAGATGCCCGCCGGTGAAATGCGGGACGAGCCCGTTGAACGTGCCGAGCAGGGTCGACTTGCCCGAGCCGGTACGGCCCGCGACCAGCACCAGCTCGCCTTCGCCGACCGAAAAGGACAGCTCGGAGAGCACCGGTTCCGGCTGCCCGTGGTACCAGAACGAAACGCGGTCCAGTTCGATCATGCGACAGCTTCCTCGGCGACGGACGGCTCCCCGTGCGGCGGCGCGGGCGGCGGGGTCAGCAGCGCGGGCAGCACTCCGATCAGCACCCCGGCCAGCGGCAGCCACGACAACGCGGGCCAGCCCAGGCGGGCCAGCGACGGGTTCAGGTTCGCCGGGTCCACAGTGGACGTCAGGAACAGCACCGCCGCCACCGCGATCCCGCTGCCCGCCACGAGGAATTCCGGCGGCTGCCAGCGGTCCGGCCGGTACCGGCTGCGCCGCACGCGCGCCCCGGCGCTGCGGAAACCGGCCAAGCCCAGAAGCAGTCCCGCGACGAGCATCGGCGTCGCCAGGAACCGCGGCGTGGTGCCGTCCAGCGTCGCGTAGATGCCGACGCACAGCCCGAGCAGGCCGGCGATCATCAGCGTCCCGGTGAGCAGCCGGGCCCGCGCCCGCACCGCGCCGGAACGGCCGTAGCCGCGCGAATCCATCGACTCGGCCAGCTGCAGCGAACGGTCCAGCGCGTCCTCCAGCACCGGCACCACCACCGCGTGCAACGCCCGCAGCCTGCGCCCGGACGGCCCGCCGCGCAGCTTCCGCGCCCGCCGCACCCGTTGCACGCTCTCCGCCAGCTGCGGGAACACCGACAGCGCGACGATCACCGCGGTCCCCGCCTCGTACAGCGCCGGCGGCATCGCTTTCAGCAGCCGTTTCGGGTTCGCCAGCGCGTTCGCCGCGCCGAGGCAGCAGAGCATGGTCGCCAACCGCAGGCCGTCGTACAGGCCGCCGAGCACCGATTCGGCGGACACGTCCCCGAGAAGCCGGATCCCGGCCGCCCACGCGGGCAGCGGGATTTCCGGCAGGTGCAGGATGACCGTGGCGCCTTCGGCTCCGCCGAACACGATCCGGAAGAACACCCGCAGCGCCACGATGATCGCGCCGACGTAAACGTACAACCGGAACGCCAGCGCCCACGGCGCGTCGCCGCGCCGGGCGACCACGACGTAGCAGACCACCGCGAACACCGTCAGCAGCAGCCACGGGTTGGTCGTGCGGCCCGCCGCGGCCGCCAGCCCGAGCGCCCACAGCCACCACGCGGCCGGATGCAAATCCCTTGGCAGGAACCAGGTGCTGAACGTCGCGCGCATCAGCCGTTCCGCGCTCGCCGTCGCCGCAGCGCGGTCCAGCAGGCCGCGACGGCGAGCAGCACGACAGCCAGTCCGGCGGCCCACGGCGCGTAACTCGACGAACTGGCCTCGGCAGCCTGCACGACGTCCGGCGCGTGCTCGCCCCCGGTGAACTCGACGTTTTTCGCCGGGTCAGGCGCGTGCGGGCGCGGTTTCGGCGGCGGCAGAGCGCGGCTGGCTCCCGGAGCGGCCGGGCCGGTCCCGGCGCCAGGAGCGGCTGAGGCGGTTCCGGACGGCACAGCGGACGCCTGGCCCGGTGCTCCGGCGGTGCCGCCCGCAGCCGGTCGTGGCTGCTGCCGCTCGGCCGGATTGTCCGACAGCGGCGGGGTTTCGGCGGCCGTCGCGCACTGCCCGCCCTCGGTTCCGGGACGGACCGGCGCGATCCGCGGCACCGGGTTGGTGTCCGCGGTGGCGTTGAGGGAGAACGACCAGCCCTCGAACCCGCCCGGCACGAAATCGCGGTTCTTCACGCCCCATTGCGAGTACTCCCACGCACAGTTGTTCCCGGCGTGCCAGTACGACCAGTACCCGGTGGCGGGCGGGGTGTCCACGCACGGCTCGCGGTAGTGCTCGTCGCCGCGGATCGGCAGGTCCTCGTCCGGGGCGGGCCGGTTTTCGATGCGGCAGACGAACGCTTCGCCCCAGCGCTGCACGCCGCCGATCTGGAAACCGGCGTTCTTGAGCGCGTCGAGCCCGGTGCCGCGCCCGGACTGCGGATCGCAGCGCACGATCGTGGTGCCGCCGAGTTTCTGGAAGTCGACGACCACGGTGACGCCGGTTCCGCCGGTGCAGAACCCGGGGTGTCCCTTGCTCTGGTCGACCGCGGCCGCGGGTGCGGCAGCGGCCGCGGCGAGCACCGCCGCGGCCGCCACAGCGGAAAACTTCCGGATCATCGCACCGTCGACGCGGCCGAGGAGGCCGTCCCGGCGGCGTGGCTCAGCGCGGTGCTCCGGCCGAGGCCGTGCGTCGCCGGGTGCTTGGCCGGGTTGCACGGGACGACTCGCGGCGCCGGGTTGGTGTCGGGTCCGGCGTTGAGGGAGAACGACCAGCCCTCGAATCCGCCGGGAATGACGTTGCGGCCGAGCGCGCCGGACGTGCTGTAAGTCCAAGTGTCCCCGGTGCCGTCGGCGTTCCAGTACGACCAGTAGGCGCCGGCGGGCGGCGTGTCCACACAGGCTTCCTGGTAGGTCGGATTGCCGGCCAGCGGGATGTGCTCGGTCGCCGACGGCCGGTTTTCGAGACGGCAGACGAAGGCCAGACCCCACCGGTCCACTCCGGTGACGGCGATCCCGGCGTCCTGCAGCGCCTGGATGCCGTTGCGGGCCGTGCCCGGGCTCGGGTTCGGCGAGCACCGGGTGATGATCGGCGCGGGCGTGCCCTCGTTGCCGTCGAGCTGCTGGAAGTCGATCGCCACGGTGACGCCGGTCAGCGCGTCCGCGCCGGTGCAGATCCCGTTGTATCCCTTGCTCTGATCCACTGCGGAGGCAGGCGCCGCGACCGCCACGAGCCCGGTCAACACGGCCAGGCCGGCCAGCAGCGCCGAAATTCTCTTTCTCACGAAACAGACCCCTTGTTCCTGAATCGGCGGATGAACAGCAAGAACACACCGTCGAGCGCCAGCCCGGAGGCCACCAGCCCGGCGATGAGCCACGGAGAGACCTCCGAGGATCCGGTTTGCGGCAGCGCGTGCCGCACGCCCGCGTCGGCGACCGGCACCGGCAGCGCGGTCAGTCCCGCGACCGGCGAGCCGGGCTGGCCGATCCAGCCGTGCCCGGCGACCCCCGGCGCGGCCGCGACGGCGGTGGCCAGATCGCTTGCGCCGCCTGGTGTTTTAGCGAAGCCGCCGTCGGCGCCGAGCAAAGCGCTGAGCGCTTTGACGGTGAGCGCGGTGTCGAGGCCGATCGCGCTGCGGGCCGCGGTCACCGCCCCGGTCGACGCCGGATCGGGACCGCTGCCGCCGGAAACCAGCCCGTCCTGGCCGAGCCGTTCGTCCAAGGCGGCTACAGCGGCCTGGAGCACCCGGATCCGGTGCGGTGCCAGCTTTTCCGGTGGTGCCTGTGTCGCGCGGGCGGCCAGCGCCGGCACAGCGGCGGCCGTGGCGGTCACGTCTCCGTGTTCGCACCCGGCCACGGAAATATCCGCCGGAAGAAGCCCGTCCGCGCACTGGTGCGCGGAGAGCGTTTGCGCCGCTTCTGCCGCACCGGCGGAATCCCCGGCGGCGACGGTGGCCAGCAGCGCCCACGACTGACGCGTCGCGGTGTGCGAACCGTCCGCGTACTCGCCGATGTCGGTGAACTGACCGCCGTCGCGCAAGGCGGCGAGGTCGGACTCCAGCCGCGCGGTCGTGGCAGCGAGGTCGGCCGGAGCGTCTGCCTCGGGCTGCAACCGGGCGACGATCGCGAGCTTCGCCAGCGGCTCCGCGTAGGAGGCCGGGCCCTTCTCGTACGGCGCGCCGTGTGCGTACGCCTCGATCGAGTCCGGGCTCAGCAGGAATGCCGTGGCTTTCGCCGCCGCCTGCGGCTGATGTCCCAGAATCCGCAGCGCCACCACGACATCGGCGGTGCGGTCGTAGTCGACGTACGGGCGGCCGTCCTGGGCCACCTCGACGTGGTCGCCGCCGACCAGCTGTCCGGCCAGGTAAGCGGCCAGCCGCTCCCCCGGCGATCCGGCAGCGGACTCCTGCGCCGGGACCTCAGCCGCAGCACCCGCCGGGGATCCCGCCGACCGTCGTTTCGGCGGTGGCACCGCGGAGCGCTCCTGGTCCGTCGCCTTCGGCGCATCGCCGACCGGGTCCGAACCCCGCCCGGCCAGTGGCGGCCCAGGGCGATGCGGACGAGGCACGCGCACGAGGTCCCGGAATCCGGCCTGGGCCATCCCCAGCGCGGCTTGCGCGCTCGCACGCACCCACGTGTCGCGTGAGGTGATCCCGCTCTTCCGGGCCGATCGGTACTCCGAAGGCAGATAAGCGAGGGCGCCGGTTTCGTTCGCCAGCGCGGTTCCCGCGTCGGCTGCGGTCACCTGCGCGGATTTCAGGAACGCCACGCCCTTGCCGAGCGCACCGGCCGAGCCTCCCGCGTCGGCGAGCGCTTGCACGAGCAAGCCGGTGCTGTTCGTGTTCGGCGTTTCGGTGCCGACGCCGCCGCCCCATCCGCCGCCCGCGTCCTGGTGCTGTTCGATCCAGGACACCGCCTTGGCGATCGGACCGTCCAGACCGGTCGCACCGACGTCCCGGGCGGCGAGCATCCCCGAAAGCGCCATCGCGGTGGCGTCGCCGTCCGGCGGCGAAGCACCGCGGGCGCGATCCTCCTCGCAGGTCGAGATCCGCTTCGGGGTGCCGTCCGGATTGGCCGCGTGGCCGAAGAAGATCCGGAAGTAACCGGCGGCGCACTGCTGGGACACGAGGGTGCCGGCGGCGAGCTGGTCGGTCTCTCCCGCTCCGGCCAGGCCGATCAGCGCGAGCGACTGGCCGAACATGGTGGAGTTGTTGCGGACGATGTTCTCGAAGGCGGGGTTTTTCGAGTAGTCGCTGACCCGCCCGGCGTCCGGGCCGGACCGCTTGATCGCGCCCCGGGTTTCGGCGACCATGTCGTGCCCGCCGAAGGAACGCGGATCCCGGCCCGCGACCTCGGCGGCGACCAGCGTTTTCGCCGCGGCACCGCCGGTGACGATCGCGTCGTAGCCCTTGCCGGGGACCAGCCCGTCCCAGGTGTAGTAGTCGGTGGCGTGCCGCTGGTCGTCGAGGTAGCGCACGATCGGCTCGGCGGCTTTCGGCTGACCGGCCGCGGTGAGCGCGAACAGCGTGTCGATCATCAAACCGTGGTCCGGCAGCGCGCCGCCCAGCGGATTCCGCAGGGTGCCGTCCGGGGCCAGCTGTTTGGCCAGCCATCCGGCGGCGGCTTGCGCGGCGGGCGGGTCTGGGGTTCGGGCGGGAACGGGCGCGCCTGCCGGAAATGCCGCCGCGCTCGCGGGAAACTGTGTGCCAGCAAGCAATCCCATCGCTTGCGCGGAACCAGGCTCACCAGCAGGCAACCCCGCTGCGCTTGCGGGAGCCGGTGCGCCCGCGAGCAACCCCACCACGCTCGAGGGAACCGGCGTGCCAGCAAGCAATTCCGCCGCTCGCGCAGAAACAGACGTGCCAGCAGGCAATCCCGCCGCGCTCACGGAAACAGGCGCACCAGCGAGCAACCCCGTCGCGCTCGCCGGAACGGGCACGCCCGCGAGCAACCCCGCCGCGACTGCCCCTGCCACCGCTGCGAACCGTCTGGCCCCCACCGTGGTCCGTCCTCTCCCCAGGCGCCGAAGCACCCGCAGCGGAGAGACCGGTCCCGAAAACCGGACGTCCACCACTGCTGACGCGACAGCGGTTCGGCTCGCCCGCCCGCGGGTGGACCCGACTCGCCGCCCGGAGGCGGCCCACGGTTGCGCGACAGTGCCGGATTTCGACCGGCTTCCCTTGCCGCGGGCAGGAATGATGGGGGTGCGCTTGCTGATCGTGCTCCCCTACGGATTGAGATTAACATCCGCCCGGGAGCCCTGGAACAGTTTTTTCTTACGACTTCGTCAGGAAGGCTTTGTCAGGCAGGTCGCTCAGGCGAGCACGCAGTCCCCGCATTTCGGGCCGTCGCGGTGCGGCGTCGCCCGGTAGAACAGGCAGCAGCTGCGACGGCGGAACCGGCCGTTCTCGCGGGTCGCGGTACCGGCCAGCTCCGGCAGTTCCTCCAGCGCGGCAACGATTCCGGCGACCCGTTCTGTCCACTCTGGACGTTCGGAACGCAGCACCGTCACCGCCCCGTTCAGCGCCGAGGCCACGTTTCCCCGCCGGACATTCCGCGCCAGCGAGAACTGGTCCATCGCGGCGTCCAACCGCGCCAGCGGACCGCGCAGCACCCGCTCCGCGAACGCACTGACCACATCGGACTCGACCGGCGGATTTTCCGCCAGCGACAACGGAAACGCGCCGCCCAGTTTCGGCTGCCACCACGCCGTCGAGTAGTCCGGCACCGCACCCGCGCCGGCGGCGAGCCCCAGCGCGGGCGAGATGATCCGGGCCGCGAGACCGAGATGTGCGATCGACGCCGCGACTCGCAATTCCACGAAATCGCCACCGAGAACGGACCGGCCCTGCGCGATTCGTTCGCGCAGCGCCGGTCCGTCGTCGAGGACCTCGGAAAGCGGACGCCACGGCTCGGCCGGTTCCTCGGCCGAATGGGTGTCGACGGCGAAGAACGGGCCCAGCCCGGTCAATCGGGTCAGCGGGTTCACGCCTCGACGGTAGCCGCGCGCCCGCGGTCCAGCACGCGTTCGGCGAGCGGGCCGAACACGAGCGCGATGGTCGCCCACAGGACGACCTGCGCCAGCACCGAATAAAGCCGGAATCCGGAGAGCGTGTCGGCGGGGAATCCGGGGTACACGATCTGGCCGTCGGGGCCCTTGAGCGGCAGCGGGGTTTCGCTGGTCTGCGGGCCGTATTCGGCGACGTTGACGTCCAGCGAGCCCAGCGACGGCAGCACCGCCATCAGGAGCGCGGACAGCACGACGAACCCGGCACCGGCGACGAGCGTCGCGTTCCAGTTGCCCAGCCGAGGCGCGAGCCGTTTGCCGGCTACGACGGCCGCCACCAGGAAGAGCACGGAAGCGACGACCATCGTCAGGTACAGCCCGGTGCGCGCGCCGATGGTGGCTTCGTGCCCGACAGCCGGCGGGTTGGCCGGGTATTTCAGGAACGGCACGAAGTACAGCGACAGGAACCCGGCCCCGGCCACGAGCACCGCCAGCACCCGCGCGCGGATCCGGCCGACGCGGCCCAGCAGCACGGTGTAGGTCACTGCGAACAGCAGGCCCATGGCCACCCCGAATGCCACCATGCCGAGCCCGATGCCGAGGTTGCCCTGCACCGCGCGGCTGAAGACCTCGTGGCCCTCGTGTTCGGCGGGCAGCCCGGCGGCCTTGTCGAGCGCCATCTGCGCCTCGTCGCGGCCGGATTCGTAGTCGATCGCCGCCTGGGTCAGCGGTTCGGCGAAGATCCGGGCGAAGACGAACGCCAGCAATCCGCCCAGCGCTCCGGCGAGGAGGCCGCGCAGAATCAGCTTGTTCTGCATTGTTCGGTTGTCCGTTCCGCGCGGGTCAGTGGCAGGGGAAGCCGAGGAAGTGCCGCGCGTCGTGGACGAACTCGTGCACGTGGGTGTCGCTGCCGAAGATCGAGACCGCGCCCTGGTCGACGCCGATGAAGTAGTACAGCAGCAGCGCGCCGGCGATGGTCGCGGCGAGCAGCAAAGCGGCTTTCGACACGGGCAGGACGACCGGGGTGGACCGGTCGGCCGGGATGGTGGCCATGGCTCTCCTTCGGGATGACGCGTCCCTTGCGGGTGGACCTGACGACGGCTCCTCGACCTGACTCGCCCGGGGTGGGCACACAGTGGCGCGACCGTGCCGGAGTCTCACCGGCTTCGGGAAGCCGTCGCGCGAGCAGCACGGTACGGCGCTGTCCGGCCGGTCGTCAATCGCCCGAGTGCCCGGGATGTCCGCTACCGCCTGGTTTGCGCAGCCGCTGCGCCCGGGGTCACACCGAACGGAGCAAGGCCGCTCACGCCGGGTCGCGGTAGAACGCCAGGTGCTCCGGGCACAGGTAGAGGGTGAGGCCCTCCGGCGTGTCGTAGCGGGACAGACCGCCCCATTCCTCGTCCGGGTCGAGTTTGCCGAGCATGGCCTTCAGCGCGCGGAAGTCCGCGTCGGTCTTCGCGTGCGGCTCCGGGAGGTCGTCGTCCGGCCGGTCCGCGCCGGGCAGCACGCGCTCGCGGTGCAGGTCCTTCGGCAGCTGCGCGGCCAGTTCCTTCATCAGGTCGCAGTCGGTTTTCAGCTGCTCGTTCAGCACCCCCGCGGCCACTCCGAGCACCGGCCCGGCCAGCGGCGCGGCGTGTTTCAGGACCCGGATCAGATGCTCCAGGTACGGCCCGAGCTTCACGAACCAATCCCGCGGCTGCGCCACCGAGTAGACGCCCTTGTCGCCGTCCAGCCGGTGCCAGGCGCCGGGTTCCTCGCAGTAGAGGTGGATCTCGTACGGCGAGCCGGTGATCCGCCGCCGCCCGGCCGGGACGACCGCGAACACGCTGGGACAGCGCGCTTCCTGCTGCTGCTGCGCGAGCCGTTGCAGGCGCAGGAACATCCGCTGGTGGTAGTCGCTCTGCTCCTCCAGCCGCTCGCCGAACTGCTCGACGGTCCTGGTCAGCTGCTCCACGGACGCCCGCGTCGCATCGCGCTCGGCCGGGGCGAGGCCGAACAGCAGTTCCGGCACCGAAACCTGCTCGCCGGAGCGGTGGCATTCGATCTCGTGCTTGGGCGGCGTGCGCTCCAGCCGGGCGCGAAGGTTCTCGTAGTCGAACAGCTCCGGGCAGTCCGGCGCGCACCGGCACGGCACGCGGCGCGTGATGTCCAGGCCGGGGAACCGTTCCAAGGTCAGGTTGAGGCCCTCGTCGAGCACCATGAAGAAACCGACCGGCGACGGCCCGCGCACGGTCAGCTCGACGGTGTTGTGCTGCCGGTCCGCGCTGATCAGCGCGAGGTGGCGGCCGTCGCGGTGGCCGAGCAGCGCGCCGGTGCGCCAGTGCACGTTGCGGCTGAACCGGTGCGACCGCGCGATGAACCACGTCGGGATGCCCGGCGGCATGGTGTTGAGCTGGTAGATCACCTTGATCTGCTGGGCATCCTCCCGCGCGGCCGCCCATTGCGTCTCGTACTCCGGCGGATTCCACTGCAGCCGCTCGACGACCAGGCTCAGGTCTCCCCCGCCGCTCGACTCGACGCGGTAGGACAGGTCGTATTTGTCCATCATGCCGAGGAAGTGGTCGCGGATCCCCTTGTCGAGGTCCTGCCACAGCGCGGTCAGGTGCTCCCTCGTGAGCAGCCCGTGCCGCTGCGCGACCTCGTCGCTGTCGAGCACGCGGCTGATGTAGTCGTTGACCCACGAAGGCCGCAGCACCACGGTTTCCTGCAGTTCGGGATCCTCCGGGTAGTAGAGGATGTCGCCGAGTTCGTGCAGCGCCCGCGCGATGAACCGGCTCGGCTCCGCGCCAGTGACGCCCGCGTCGGCGATGATCCGCCACATCCGGCTGACCGTGATGTGGTTCTCCGGCACCGCCCGCACCGCGTCCGCGGCGGTCAGCCAGGAGGTCGGCCATTCCGAACCCATGAGCGGCAGTTCCGCCGCGTGCTGCGCGAGGAGGTCGCGCAGTTCCCCGACGCCGTCCCGCGTCGCGTTGTCCACGTGCACGCTCGCGACGATTCTCGGGTATTTCGACCGCAATTCGGCGAGCGGCAGGTCGACCGGACGGCCGTGGATGTGCGTGGCCACGAGAACGATCGGCGATTCCGGCGCGCGGGCGGTGATGATGTCGAGCCAGTAGTGCAGTTTTCCTTGTTCCCAGCCCAGCCGGGAATTCCACAGCAGGACGAACAGGGAGCGGTTGGTGAGGAAGAACTGGTGGGTGGCGTGATAGATCTGCTGGCCGCCGAAATCCCAGGTGCTGAGCCGCATCCGGACGTCCCGCTCGGGGTGGGCCAGCTGGAGATCGCGGACGAGGAGGCCGTGCGTGGAGGGTTCTTCCGGATCGTGCGGATCGTCGGCGAGCGCGCGGACGAGAGAGGTTTTGCCCACGCCGCCTTCGCCGACGACGAGGAGTTTGGAGACCCATTGCGCGGTGCTGCCGCGTTCGCGTTCGCGGAGGAATTCGAGAACGGATTCGGAGCCGCTGGCGGTGATTTCCGGGGGCGGGCTGATGAAGGGGTTTCCGGAGACGGTGAGAGTGGTGAGGTTGGGGAGTTCGGCCAGCGCGGCGGGGAGGCTGCGGAGGCGGTTGTCGGAAAGGAGGAGAGTGCCTAGGCGTTCGAGGTGCGGGAAGCTTTCCGGGAGGGCCGTGAGCTGGTTGCCCCGGACGTCCAGGTGGCGAAGACCCGCGATGCGCCCCAGGGACTCCGGCAGCTCGGTGAGCGAGTTGTCCGCCAGGGACAAGGTGCCCAGGTTCACGAGCCGGTCGATCCGATCCGGGAGGGTGCGCAGCTGGTTGACCGGGAGGTCGAGTGTATCGAGGCTGATCAGGTCGGTCAGGCTCGCCGGCACGTCGGTGAGATCGTTCCGTCCCGCTCGCAGCCATCTGAGCTTGGCGAGAGCGCCGATGTCCGCCGGAAGCGCGGCGAGCCAGTTGCCGTCCAGCGACAGGCCGGTGAGCCCGGTCAGGCCGGTCAGCCAGCCGGGCACCGCGACGAGGTCGTTGTTGCCGAGGTACAGCAATCTCAACCCGGTGAGCCGCGCCAGCGTTTCCGGTACTTCGCTCAGGGAACACCGGGCCAGGTACACGGTGCGCAGCCCGGTCAGCCTGCTGAAGTCGAAGTCGGTCGAACCCAGCGTGTTCCCGTCCGACGAGAGGTAGTGCAGTCCCGAAAGCTCGGCCAGCCATCCGGGCAGCTCGGTGATCCCGGTGTCGTCGAATTCGAGCACGGCGAGGCCGGTCAGCTCGCGCACCGCGTCCGGCAGGCGGTTCAGCGGATTCGTGCTGATCCGCAGTTCGGTCAGCGACTGGCACGACCCGAGCCACCGCGGCAGGTCCGCGAGCTGGTTGTTCCGCACGGAAAGCGACGCCAGCTGCTTCAGCCCCGCCAGCTCCGGAGGAAGGACGGCCAGCTTGTTGTTGTCCATGCCGACCTCGGTCAAGCTCGCGAGTTCCGGGAACCAGCCGGGAAGCGCCGCGATCCGGTTGCCGCTCACGTCGAGTCCGTCGAGATGACGCAGGCCGCGCAGGCAGTCCGGCACCGCGTCGAGGTCGCTGCGGGACAGGTCCAGCCTCGTCAACGCGGTCAGCTCGCCCAGCCACTCCGGCGCCCCGCTGAGCCGGTTTCCCCCGAGCGACAGCTCCCCGAGATCGGCGCACTGGCGAACCCAGCCCGGCACCTCCGTGATCCGGTTGGCACGCAGGGAAAGAACCCTCAGGTTGGCCAGCGGAGCGGGCAGCTCGGCGAGGCGGTTGTCGTCCATCCGCAGCTCGGCCAGCTCGGTCAGCCGGCCGAACGAACCGGGCAGTTCCGCCAGGGTGTTCCCGGACGCCTGGAGGACCTGCAACGACGTGAGGTCGCCCAGCCACTCGGGCAAGGAACCCAGCCCGCAACGGCCGGCGCTCAGCTCGGTCAGCTCGGTCCCGCGCAGCCACGAGGGCAGCTCGCCCAGCGGCAAGGAGTCGAGGTACAACGTCTTGAGCTGGGCCAGCTCTCCCAGCCGATCCGGCAGGTCGGCGAGCTGCGTGCTGTCGAGCCGAAGCTGCACGAGGTTCTCGAGCCGAGCGAACCAGTCGGGCAGCTCGCGCAGCGGATTGTGGTTCAGCCACAGGATTTCGAGCCCGCGCAACCCGCCGAGCCACTCCGGCAGCTCGGTCAGTCCGCACGCGCCGGCGCCCAGCGTGGTCAGCCCGGTCAGCTCGCCGAGCCACTCCGGCAGGCCGCGCAGCAGGTTGTTGCCCAGGTACAGCCGCCGGAGATTGTGCAAGCCGCGCAGCGACTCCGGCAGCTCGATCAGCCGGTTGTCGTTGGCCCACAACGCTTCCAGCGCGGTCAGCTCGCCGAGCCACTCCGGCAGCTCGGCCAGCTCGTTCTGGTGGACGTACAGCCGCGTCAGGCCGGTGCAGCCGCGGACCCATCCGGGCACCTCCTCCAGCGCGAGGTCGCTGAGCGTCAGCGTCGTCAGGCTGGTCAGGGCTGCCAGGTGCGCGGGCAGTTCCGCGAGCGGGTTCGACGCGAGGCGCAGTTCCCGGAGGCCGGACGGCAGCGGAGGCAGCGTGCGCAGCCGGTTCCGCGCGACGTCCAGCACCGTCAATTTCTCCAGGCCGGCGATCCAGTCCGGCAGTTCGGCGATCCGGTTGCCGTCCAGGTCGAGTTCGGCGAGGCGGTCCAGTCCGGCGATCCACTCCGGGACCTCGGTCAGCCGCAAGCGGGCCAGGCTGAGTTCCGCCAGCCCGGTCGATTCGCCCAGCCACCCCGGCAGCTCGGCCAGCGGGTTGTCGTCGAGGTGCAACTCGGCCAGTCGCAGGCCGCGCATCCACCCGGGCAGTTCGGTCAGCAGGTTGCCGTACAGGTACAGCTTCGCCAGGCGGGGGAGTTCGCCGAGCCAGTCCGGGAGGTCTTCGAGCCGGTTGCCGTCCAGGTCGAGCCGGACCAGGTTCGGCAAACCGCGCACCCACTCCGGGACCTGCGCCAGCCGGCAGGTGCCGAGGTCGAGGATTTCCAGGCTGGTCATCCCGCCGATCCACTCCGGCGGCTCCGCCAGCCGGTTCGCCGCGACGCACAGCTCGGTCAGCTCCAGGCCGGCCAGCGTCCGGGGCAGTTCGGCGAGCCGGTTCTGGTCGATCTCCAACTGCCGGAGACCGGTCATTTCGCCGAGTCTTCCCGGCAGCCGGACGAGCCGGTTGCGCCGGGCATTGAGCGCCCGCAGCGGCAGTTCCGCGAGCCAGTCCGGCAGCTCCCGCAGGAAGTTGTCCTCCAGCACCAGCTTCTCGAGACCGCCGAGCTCCGCCACCCGCGGTGGGACCTCCCTGAGATGCAGGCCCCGCAGATCGAGTGTCTTCTCCCCGGCGGCAAGCGCGGCGTCGATGCGGCGGTTCGCTTCCTCGGTCCCCATCGGCCAAGTCAATCAGGTTCGCGCGCAAGGCGTTGCGCGTCCGGCGGGAAAGCTATACCGTTCCTGAACTAGAACAGGTTATAGTTTCGGCGGTGCGCGGGACGAGGAGCGGACATGGCGACCAGGGTGGCCCGAAGCAGCGAAGCCGACTACGTGGTGGTCGGGTCGGGCAGCTCGGGGGCTGCCGTCGCGGGACGCCTCGCGGAGTCCGGGGCCAGCGTGATCGTGCTCGAAGCGGGCAAGAGCGACGAGCAGCTGCTGCTGCGCAAGCCGGGGCTGGTCGCCCCGCTGCACGCGGTGCCGCAGCTGAAGCGGATGAGCGACTGGGGGTTCTACTCGGTCCCGCAGAAACATGTTCTCGATCGGCGCATGCCGGTGCCGCGGGGGAAGGTGCTCGGCGGCTCCAGTTCGGTCAACGGGATGGTCTACGTCCGCGGCAACCGGGCGAATTTCGACTCCTGGGCGGCCGAGGGCAACACCGGCTGGGACGCCGACAGCGTCAACGCCGCGTACAAGCGCATGGAGGACTTCGAGGACGGCGAGAACGCCTTCCGCGGCGCGGGCGGGCCGATCAAGATCACCCGCAACAAGATCCCGCAGGAAGGCACGCTGCAGTTCCTCGACGCGACGGCCGACGCGATCGGCTGCGACATCATCGACGACTACAACGGCGAGTCCCAAGAAGGCGTCAGCCGGATGCAGCAGAACGCCGCCGACGGCCTGCGCTACAGCGCCTCGCGCGGCTACCTGCACCACCTCGCGCCCCGGACGCTCGAGATCCAGTCCCGCGTGTTCGTGCGGAAAGTGGTGATCGAGAACGGCCGCGCGACCGGCGTCGAGGTGACCGACGCCAACGGGAAACGGCGCACGGTCCGGGCGGGCAAAGAAGTCATCCTCGCCGCCGGGTTCGTCGGGTCGCCGCAGCTGCTGATGCTGTCCGGGATCGGGCACGCCGAGCACCTCAGGGAACACGGCATCGACGTGCTCGCCGATCTGCCGGTCGGCGACAACCTGCACGACCACATGTTCCACGCGCTGACGTTCCAGGTGTCGTCGTGCAAGAACAAGGGCACCGCGCCGTATTTCGCCCGCGGGATGGCCCGCGAACTGCTCAAGCCGGGTTCGACGTTCCTGGCGAACTCGGTGTTCGAGGCGCTCGCGTTCCTCAAGACGTCGCAGGCCACGACGGTGCCGGACCTGCAGCTGCACCTGCTGCCGTGGGCGTACGTGTCGCCGAACCAGGACGCGCCGGTCCGGCATCCGGTCGACAAGCGGCCCGCGCTGACCGTGCTCACCACGCTGATCTACCCGAAGAGCCGCGGCACGATCCGGCTCGCCTCGGCGGATCCGGCCGCGGCCCCGCTCATCGACCCCCAGTACCTCTCCGACCCGGCCGACCTCGAAGTGCTCGGCGAGGGATCCGAGATGGTGCGCGAAATCTTCGCTTCGAAGGCGTTCAAGGGCTCGATCAACGAGGAGATCCACCCGGGCCGGCAGCTGCGCGGCCAGGAGCTGCGCGACGCGATCCTCAACCGCGCGACGTCGGTGTACCACGGCGTCGGCACCTGCCGGATGGGCGTGGACGACCTCGCGGTCGTCGGGCCGGACCTGAAGGTCCGCGGCGTCGACGGGCTGCGGGTCTGCGACGCCTCGATCATGCCGTCGATCACCGGCGGCAACACGAACGCGCCCTGCATCATGATCGGCGAAATGGGCGCGCAGCTGGTCCTTTCCGGCAACTGAGAAGGAGCGGAAGTCCATGACCCTCACCCCGGTCCGGCCTGCCCGCCCGGCTTCGGCGACCGGCGAATTCCTCCGCCAGCTGGTCGCCCGCGTCCCCGGCTCGGGCGGCGCGGTGTGGCCGCTGACCGAGGTCTACACCGGCGACGTCCTGGTGGATCTGCCGCAGTCGACGCCGTCGGACATCGAGCAGGCGTTCGCCACCGCGCGGGCTGCACAGGCGAAGTGGGCCGCGACGCCGGTCAAGGAACGGCTGGCGGTGTTCCGGCGGGCGCATTCGCTCTTCATCGACCGCGCGCGCACGATCGCCGACCTGATCCAGGTCGAAAGCGGCAAGAACCGGCGGATGGCGATCGAGGAAACGTGCGATCCGCCGATGATCATGAGCCACTATCTGCGGCGGGCGCCCAAACTGCTCGCCCCGGCGCGGCGGGGCGGGCCGGTGCCGCTGGTGTCGTCGTCGACCGAGATCCGGGTGCCCAAGGGCGTGGTCGGCATCATCGCGCCGTGGAATTTCCCTTTCGCCACCGGGGTTTCCGACGCCATTCCGGCGCTGATGGCCGGCAACGCGGTGGTGCTGAAACCGGACAACAAAACCGCGTTGTCGCCGCTGTACGGCGTGCGATTGCTCGAAGAAGCCGGGTTGCCGGAGGGCCTGTACCAGGTCGTGTGCGGCGAGGGTCCGGACGTCGGCCCGACGCTCATCGACCAGGCCAACTACGTGATGTTCACCGGCTCCACCGCCACCGGGAAGGTGATCGGCGAGCGAGCGGGCCGGAACCTGATCGGCTGCTGTCTCGAACTCGGCGGCAAGAACCCGATGATCGTGCTCCCGGACGCCGATTTCGCCGCCGCGGTGCCGGGCGCGGTGTTCGGCGCGTTCGGCAACACCGGGCAGATCTGCATGCACATCGAGCGGATCTACCTGCCGGAGTCGCGCTACGAGGAATTCAAAGAAGCCTTCGTGGCCAAGGCTTCCTCGCTCGACGTCCGCGCGGCCTACGATTTCGGCCCGGAAATGGGCTCGCTGGTTTCGGTCGACCACATGAAACGGGTCAAGTCCCATGTGGACGATGCGGTCGCCAAGGGAGCCACCGTGCTGTGCGGCGGGCGTCCCCGGCCGGATCTGGGCCCGGCGTTCTTCGAGCCGACCGTTCTGGAAGGCGTCACGAAGGACATGCTGTGCGGGGTAACCGAAACCTTCGGGCCCGTGGTGGCATTGCATCGATACCGGACCTTGGACGAGGCCGTCGAGCTGGCGAACGACACCGACTACGGGTTGAACGCTTCGGTGTGGGGCAAGGACCTCCGCGCGGCTTCCGCGGTGGCCGCCCGGCTGGAGACGGGGAACGTCAACGTGAACGACAGCCTGGCGACCGCGTACGCCGCCAAGGGAACGCCTTCCGGCGGGGTGAAGGCGTCCGGAGTCGGTGCGCGGCACGGGGATCAGGGGCTGTTGAAGTACACCGACGTGCAGAATCTGGCGGTGCTGAAGAAGCCGGTGATGAGTCCGCGGCCGGGACAGAAGTACGAGAAGTACGTGGAAGGAATGCTGTCCGGGCTGAAGATGATGCGGCGGTTCAGGATCCGGTAACGTCCGCAATGGACTGACGGACGGCCTGGACCACCTTCCCGTCCGCCTCGGTCAATCCGCTGAGCCGCGAGCGGCGCGTCGCCAGTCCGCCCAGGACCAGGTCGACCAGCTGCGCGCCCACCTGCTCCGCCGACACCGGGCCAGCCGGGTCGAACCACGTCCACGCCCACTGCGCCGAACCGAAGATCAGCAGGCTCTGCACCTCGACGTCGCACGAGCGGAACTCCCCCGACTCGATGCCCTCGGTCAGCACCGCCCGCACCAAGTCGAGGTATTCCGCGCGCATCCGGCGCCCCTCGGCCATCGCCTCGTGGTCGGCGAGCCGGACGACTTCGCGCTGGAACGCGACGGTCGCTTCCCGGTCCACCACCTGGTACAGCACGAACGCGTACAGCAGCCCGGCCAGTTGCCGGGTCGGCGTCGCGAGGCGGTCGCGGATCAGCGCGGCCTCGGCGAGCCTGCGGCGCATGTACGACTCGTGCAGCGCGGCGAGCAGCCGGTCCTTCGTGCCGAAGTGGTGCACGATGGTGCCCTTCGAAAGCCCCAGCTCCCCGGCGATGTCGGAGAAGTTCGTGGCGTCGTATCCGCGTTCGGCGACGTAGCGGGTGAACGTCGCCAGGATCTCCCCGGCGCGGCCTTTCGGTGGCATCGGCCCACTGTAGCCGAGGTTTGACCACTGACCGTCCGTACGGTTACCTTCGTGGTCCCCGGCGACGAAGGAGTCTCGGCATGGCATCGAGCTTGGCGCAGTGGATTGCCCGGCGCGGCACCGTCACCCCGGAGGCGGTCGCGCTCGTGTCCGCGGAGACCGGCGAGCGGATCACCTACGCGGAGCTCGAACGCCGGGTCGCGGGACGGGCGGCGGCGCTGCGCGAACTGGGCGTGCGCAAAGGCGACCGGGTCGCGTTGCTGGGCTTGAATTCCACCGGCTATCTCGAAACGCTCTTCGCGGTCGCCTGGCTCGGCGCGATCACGCTGCCGATCAATTTCCGGCTCGCGGCGGCTGAAATCGCATATCTCCTCGACGACGCCCGGCCGGTGGTCGTGGTGCACGACGACACCTTCGCCGCGCTCGCGCGAGAAGCAGCCGGGGGCCGGACGCTGGTCAACAACAGCGAACTCTCCCAAGAGGGCCGCGTCGAACCCGAGCCGACCGGGCCGGACGATATCGCGGTGCTGATGTACACCTCCGGCACCACCGGGCGGCCCAAGGGAGCCATGCTCACCCATGGCAATCTGGAGGCGAACGCGATCAACGTGCTCACCTCCGGGGAAGGCCTGCTCCCCTCCGACATCACGCTCACCGTGGCCCCGCTCTTCCACATCGGCGGGCTCGCGCTGTTCACCCTGCCGTTGCTGTACGCGGGCGGCACCGTGGTGGTCGCGGGCAAGTTCGATCCACAAGAGACACTCGCGCTGATCCAGCGGGAGAAGGTCACCGTCCACTTCATGGTGCCCGCGATGTGGGCGGCGATGACGCAGGTCCCGGATTTCGATTCCTACGACCTGTCGCGGCTGCGCTACCTGTTGTGCGGCGGCGCGCCGTGCCCGTTGCCGGTGATCGAGTTCTACGAGGGCAAGGGATTGACCTTTGTGGAGGGTTTCGGGATGACAGAGCTCTCCCCCGCCGCGCTGGTGCTGGAATCGGCTTTCGTGCGCTCGCACGCCGGGTCGGTCGGACGGCCCTTCCTCCATGTCGAGGCCAGGATCGTGGACGAACGCGACGAGGAGGTGCCCGCCGGGACGGTCGGCGAACTGGTGCTGCGCGGACCGAACGTCTTCGCCGGGTACTGGGGTCTGCCCGAAGCGAGCGCCGAAACCATGCGCGGCGGCTGGTTCCACTCCGGCGACCTCGCGCGCTGCGACGCCGACGGGTTCGTGACCTTGGTGGACCGCAAGAAGGACATGATCATTTCCGGCGGCGAGAACGTCTATCCGATCGAGGTCGAGCAGGTGCTGCACCGGCATCCGGACATCGCTGACGTCGCGGTGATCGGCGCGCCGGACCCGCAGTGGGGCGAGACCGTGGTGGCGGTGGTCGTGCCCGCCGGCGACTCGCTCGACGGGGACGCGGTGATCGCCTACTGCCGGGAACGGATCGCCGCGTTCAAATGCCCCCGCCGGGTCGAGGTCGTCGCCGAACTTCCCCGCAACGCCACGGGGAAGCTGCTCAAACGCGAACTCCGCGCGCGGTACACGGACTCCGCCGAATCGGTCTCTCGGTAGTGGGGGGGGGGGGGGCCGCGGGGCGAAAGGGATAAGAACAGGGGGCCCCCCCCCCGCCGCCCCCCCCACATTCCCGCCCCGCCCCCCGCCCCCCCCCCCCCCACGTCCTGGTCTCCCGGTCAGGGCCGGAAGAAACCGCTGGCGTAATTGCAGGTCA
>NZ_JBSHAM010000111.1:0-23764 GCF_053611505.1 Amycolatopsis sp. NPDC054798
GAGCCCTTCACGGACCGCCACACAGCGAACGGCCCGCCCCCGAAGTGCCTGGGGGCGGGCCGTTCGCGTGAAGCGGGAACTCAGTCGTCGTCTCCGCCGCCGAGGGCGGTCTTCGAGACCTGCATCAGGAATTCGATGTTGGTCTTCGTCTTGCGGAGCCGGGAGATCAGCAGGTCGATGGCCTGCTGCGAGTCCAGCGCGTGCAGCACGCGGTGCAGCTTGTGCGTGACCGCGAGCTCGTCCGGCGAGAGCAGCAGCTCTTCCTTGCGGGTGCCGGACGGGTTGACGTCGACCGCCGGGAACACGCGGCGCTCGGAGATCTTGCGGTCCAGCTTGAGCTCCGCGTTGCCGGTGCCCTTGAACTCCTCGAAGATCACCGTGTCCATCGTGGACCCGGTCTCCACCATCGCGGTCGCGAAGATGGTGAGCGAGCCGCCGTTCTCGATGTTGCGCGCGGCGCCGAGGAAACGCTTCGGCGGGTACAGCGCGGTCGAGTCGACACCACCGGACAGGATCCGGCCCGACGCGGGCGCGGCCAGGTTGTAGGCCCGGCCCAGACGGGTGATCGAGTCGAGCAGGACGACCACGTCGTGCCCCATTTCGACCAGGCGCTTGGCCCGTTCGATGGACAGCTCGGCGACCGAGGTGTGGTCGGACGGCGGGCGGTCGAAGGTGGAGGCGATGACCTCGCCCTTCACCGACCGCTGCATGTCGGTGACCTCTTCCGGACGCTCGTCGACCAGCACGACCATGAGGTGCGCCTCGGGGTTGTTGGTCGTGATCGCGTTCGCGATGTCCTGCATGATCGTGGTCTTGCCCGCCTTCGGCGGGGACACGATCAGCGCGCGCTGGCCCTTGCCGACCGGCATGATCAGGTCGATCACGCGGGTGGTGAGCTTGTGCGGCTCGGTCTCCAGCCGCAGGCGCTCGTTCGGGTACAGCGGCGTCAGCTTGGTGAAGTCGGGACGGCGCTTGGCCTCGTCCGGCTCCAGCCCGTTGATCGAGTCGACGCGCACCAGCGGGTTGAACTTCTGCCGCTGCTGCTCGCCCTCGCGCGGCTGGCGCACGACGCCGGTGATCGCGTCGCCGCGGCGCAGGCCGAACTTGCGGACCAGCGACAGCGACACGTACACGTCGTTCGGCCCGGCCAGGTAGCCCGAGGTGCGCACGAACGCGTAGTTGTCGAGCACGTCCAGGATGCCGGCGACCGGCAGCAGGACGTCGTCCTCGCGGATCTCGGTGTCCGGCGCGCCGCCCTCGGCGCGGCCGCCCCCGCTGCCCCGGCGGCGGCGGTCGCGGAAGCGGCGCCCGCGGCGGCCGCCTTCCTCGTCGTCGTCCTGCGGGCCGTTGTTCCGGTTGTCCCGGTTGTCCTGCTGGTTCCGCTGCCGGTTGTCCTGGCGGCTGTCCTGCCCGCCGCGGTTGTCCCGGTTGTCCTGGCCGCCGCGGTTGTCGCGGTTGCCGTCCCGGTTGTCGCGGTTGTCGCGGTTGTCGCGGCCGGAGCCTTCGCGGTTGTCGCGGTTGTTGTCGCGATTGCCGCCCTGGCGGTCGCCGCGCTGGTCGCGCTGGCCGTCGCCCCGGTTCGCGCCGCCGCGGCGGCGGCGGTTGCGGCCGCCCTCCTCGGACTGGCCGTCGGACTGGCCCTCGGAACGGTCGTGCCGCTCCGGGCGCTCCTGCGCGGCGGGCTTCTCGGCCTGAGCGGTCTCCGCCTTCGGAGCCTCGGCCTTGGGAGCCTCCGCCTGCGCCGGCTCGGTCTTCGGCTCCGTCTGGGGAGCCTCGGACTTCGGCGCGTCGGCCTTGGCCGCGTCGGCCTTGGCCCGGCGGGAGGGCTTCTCGGCCTTCTCCGCCTTGACCGGCTCGCCGACGCCGTCGAGCGGCAGCGTCTCGGCGGCGGCGCGCTTCTTGCTCTTGCCCTGGCGCTCGCGGATCGCGGCGATCAGGTCCCCCTTGCGCATGCCGGTGGTCTCGCCCACACCCAGTTCGCCCGCCAATTGGCGGAGCTCGGCGATGACCATTCCGGACAGGCCCCCGGTGCGGCGCTTCGGAGCGGCCGCGGCCCCATTGGTCTCAGCGGCCGCGGCGGGGGTCTCCACGTCGCCGCTCAACAGATCGGTGTTGCTCACACATGTCCTTCCTGACCGATCCACGTTCCAGGTGGATCAGCGGACTGCCGCCGGTAGCGAGACGGCTTCTGCCTCCGATGCGGACGGCTCGCGCCCAGCCGTGCGAGACACAGCGAAGCGCCGCCAGCACAGGGTGTTTGCCCCCTCCGGACGGAGAAAGCGGAATTCGGCACCGCCGGAACCGGAAACCCGCCTGCGTCCCTCCGCCTCCCGCGTGCCGGGCGGTGCGGAATGGGCGGATCGACGAAGGATGCGGACCGGAGCCGCCGCTAAGGGCGAACAGGCCCGGCATCGGGTGCGGAAACGCACGGTGATCGAACGCCCCCGAGGGTAGACCGCGCCCTGTCCGGGTGCAACAACCACCCCCCGCGTGGCGCACGCTGCCGCCCAGCCTGTGACCAGGTCGTCACCTGGCCACAACCTGCACGCCGTCGCGGTCCACCGGCAATTCGGCGACGTCGAACCCGGCGACGTCCACGCTCGCCGGGAGTATTCCCGTCAGCGTGAGAGCGAGCACAGTCGGACCGGCCCCGGAGATGGTGGCGGGCACGCCTTGGGCACGCAGCGTGCGCACGAGTTCGGTGCTCGCCGGGTACGCCTCGGCGCGGTAGTCCTGGTGCAACCGGTCCTCGGTGGCGGCCAGCAGCAGTTCGGGCCGCTCGGTGACGGCCAGCACGGCGAGCGCCGCCCGTCCCGCGCTGTGCGCCGCGTCGGCGTGCGGCACCTGGGACGGCAGCAGGCCGCGGGTCGTGTTGGTGGAGGATTTCTCCGCTGGCACGGCGACCACCGGCCGGATCGCCGGGTTCGGCTCCACCCGTTCGGCGCGGAACCGGCCGTCCTCGGACCACGCCACCACGAGCCCGCCGAACAGGCTCGCCGCCGCGTTGTCCGCGTGACCCTCGAACTCGGCTGCGAGCTGGAGCGCGTCGGAGTCGAGCGGACGCTCCGCCAGCGCGTAGCCCAGCGCCACGCCGGTCACCACCGCGGCGGCCGACGACCCGAGTCCGCGCGCGTGCGGAATGCTGTTGTGGCAACGAAGATGCAGACCGGGCGGCCGGACGTCCAGGTGTTCGCAAGCCCGCCGGAGCGCGCGGACCACCAGATGGGATTCGTCGGTCGGGACGTCTTCGACCCCGCCGGCGCCCGCGTCGAGCACCTCGATTTTCAGGCCGCCCTCGGTGACCTGCAGTTCGACCACGTCGTAGCGGGCCAGTGCGAGGCCGAGCGCGTCGAAGCCCGGGCCGAGGTTCGCCGTCGACGCCGGGACCGTCGCGCGGAACCCGGGCAGCGCCGTCATCGCAGGTCCAGTGCCGCCGCGACAGCCGTCGGGTCGACCGCGAGCGGTTCCACCTCGACGTTGCCCTCCAGCGCCGTGGCCGGGTCCTTCAGGCCGTGCCCGGTGACCGTGCAGACCACCTTCGCGCCCTTCGGCAGCCGCCCGTCCGCCGCGGTGGCCAGCAGGCCCGCCACACTCGTCGCGGAAGCGGGCTCCACGAACACGCCCTCGCGGCGGGCAAGCAGCCGGTACGCCTCAAGGATCTTCTCGTCGGTGATCGCCTCGAACAGGCCGTTCGACTCGGCGCGCGCGTGCACCGCGCCGTCCCACGAGGCAGGGCTGCCGATGCGGATCGCGGTCGCGATGGTGTCCGGGTCGGAGACCGGTTCGCCGTGCACCAGCGGCGCGGCGCCGGCGGCCTGGAAACCGAACATCCGCGGGGTGTTCTTGACCACACCGTCCGCCGCGTACTCCGAATAGCCCTTCCAGTACGCGGTGATGTTGCCCGCGTTGCCCACCGGGAGGCAGTGCACGTCCGGGGCCTGGCCGAGCACGTCGCAGATCTCGAACGCCGCGGTCTTCTGCCCGGCGATGCGCACCGGGTTGACCGAGTTGACCAGGGTGACCGGATAGTCCGCCGCGGTCTTGCGGGCGAGTTCGAGGCAATCGTCGAAGTTGCCGTCGACCTGCAGGATGCGCGCGCCGTGCAGCACCGCCTGGGCGAGTTTGCCCATCGCGATCTTGCCTTGGGGCACCAGCACCGCGCAGGTGAGCCCGGCCCGCGCGGCGTACGCGGCGGCCGAGGCCGAGGTGTTGCCGGTCGACGCGCAGATCACCGCTTTGAGGCCGCTGGCCAGCGCGTGCGTGATCGCCACGGTCATCCCGCGGTCCTTGAACGAGCCGGTCGGGTTCGCGCCCTCGACCTTCAGGTACACCTCGGCGCCGGTCAGTTCCGACAGGTGCGCGGCGGGCAGCAGCGGGGTGTTGCCCTCGCCGAGCGTGACCACGTGCGCCCTGTCAGGGACCGGGATCCGGTCTCGGTACGCCTCGATAATTCCCGGCCACGCACTCACTGGTCTTCGCCTTCCACCCGCATCACGCTGACAACCTCGTGCACCACATCGAGTTTCGCGATTTCGTCCACAGTGGACTGCAAAGCCGCGTCGGGCGCAAGATGAGTCACCACGACGAGGCTCGCGGTGTCGTTCGCGTCGCGCTGGCGCACCGCGGCGATGCTCACGCCGTGCGCGGCGAACGCTTGCGCCACCTGGGCGAGCACACCGGCGCGGTCCGCGACGTCCAGGCTCACGTGGTAGCGCGTCGGCGTCTGGCCCATCGGCCGCACCGGCAGCGCGGCGTGCGCCGATTCGCGCGGGCCGCGGCCGCCGAGCACCTGGTTGCGGGCCACCGCGACGAGGTCGCCGAGCACCGCGCTGGCGGTCGGCGCGCCACCGGCGCCCTGGCCGTAGAACATCAGCTCGCCGGCGGCGTCCGCTTCGACGTAGACCGCGTTGAACGCGCCGCCGACGCCAGCCAGCTGGTGGCTGCGCGGAATCATCACCGGATGCACGCGGGCGGACACCGATTCCGCACCGTCGTCCGCGGTCACCCGTTCGCAAATCGCCAACAGCTTCACCGTGCGGCCAAGCGTGCGCGCGGCAGCCAGGTCGGACGCCGTGACGTCGGCGATGCCTTCGCGGTGCACGTCTTTCGCGGTGACCCGGGAGTGGAACGCCAGCGAGGCGAGGATCGCGGCCTTCGACGCGGCGTCGTAGCCGTCGACGTCCGCGGTCGGGTCCGCTTCCGCGTAGCCGAGCCGGCTCGCTTCGTCGAGCGTTTCGGCGTAGCCCGCGCCGGTGGCGTCCATCGCGGAGAGGATGTAGTTGGTGGTGCCGTTGACGATCCCCATCACGCGGGTGATCCGGTCCCCCGCCAGCGATTCGCGCAGCGGGCGCAGCAGCGGGATGGCCCCGGCGACGGCGGCCTCGAAGTACAGGTCCGCACCGCTGGCGTCGGCCGCCTCGAACAGCTCGGCCGAATGCTCGGCGAGCAGCGCTTTGTTGGCGGTGACCACGGATTTGCCCGCGTTCAGCGCGGCGAGCAGCCAGCTGCGCACCGGGTCGATCCCGCCGACCAGCTCGACCACGACGTCGACGTCGTCGCGGGCCACGAGCGCCGCGGCGTCGTCGGTCAGCAGTTCGGTCGGCAGTTCCGGGTGCTTGTCCGGACGCCGGACCGCGATGCCGACCAGTTCCACCGGCGCGCCCGCGCGGGCGGCCAGTTCACTGGCCTCTTCGGTGAGCAGCCGGGCGACCTCGCTGCCGACCGTGCCGCAGCCGAGCATCGCGACCCGGATGGGTGACCGGTCCGTGGGAGACGGGCTTTTCGGAGACAGGCTTTTCGGAGACACAGTGGACACTTCTCAAACCTCCAGGCGCAGCATGTCGTCCGTCGTCTCCCTGCGCAGCAGCAGCCGGGCGGAGCCGTTGCGCACGGCGACCACCGCCGGTCGCGGCAGCCGGTTGTAACCACTGGCCATCGCGTAGCAGTAGGCGCCGGTCGCCGCGACGGCCAGCAGGTCGCCGGGAGCCAGCGTGTCTGGCAGCCAGCAGTCTCGGACGACGATGTCGCCGGACTCACAGTGTTTTCCCACCACGCGAGACAAAGCCGGGGTCACCGGCTCCTCTCCGTCAGCCGCGGACCGCGAAACCACCCGGCAGTCGTACACCGCGTCGTAGAGCGCCGTGCGGATGTTGTCGCTCATCCCGCCATCGACGCTGACGTAGCGGCGGGCGGTCTCGTCGCCGAGCGAGACGTCCTTGATCGTGCCGACCTCGTACAGGGTGAACGTGCCCGGACCGGCGATCGCCCGGCCGGGTTCGCCCGCGATGCGCGGCACCGGCAGTTCGGCGTACGCGCATTCCTTGCGGACGATCTCGCGGATCTGCGTGATCATCTGCGACGGCGGCGGCGGGTTGTCCTTTTCGGTGTAGGCGATGCCGAAACCGCCGCCGAGGTCGACGACGTTCATCTGCTCCAGCAGGTCCCGGCCGTGCTCCTTGGCCAGGTCCGCGAGCAGCCCGACGACGCGGCGCGCGGCCACCTCGAAACCGTCGGCGTCGAAGATCTGCGAACCGATGTGGCTGTGCAGGCCGATCAGTTTCAGCGACGGCGCGTTCAGCACCCGGCGGACCGCTTCGGCGGCATCGCCGGAAGCCAGCGAGAAACCGAACTTCTGGTCCTCGTGCGCGGTCGCGATGAACTCGTGAGTGTGCGCCTCGACGCCGACCGTCACCCGGACGAGCACCTTCTGCTCGATCCCGTGCGCGGCGGCGATTTCGGCGAGCCGGGCGATCTCGTAGTACGAGTCGACCACCACCGTGCCGACGCCGGCTTCGACGGCCGCGTCCAGTTCGGCGACGGATTTGTTGTTGCCGTGGAACGTGATCCGCTCCACCGGGAAGTTCGCGCGCTGCGCGACGGCCAGTTCGCCGCCGCTGCAGACGTCGAGGCTCAGTCCCTGTTCGGCCACCCAGCGGGCGACCTCGACGGACAGGAACGCCTTCGACGCGTAGTGCACGAGCGCCGGGTCGTCGAACGCCTCGGCGTAGTCGGCGCAGCGGGACTTGAAGTCCGCCTCGTCGACCACGAACAGCGGCGTGCCGTAGGTCTGCGCGAGGTCGCGCACGTCGACGCCGGCGATCCGGACGACGCCGTCCGCGGCGCGATAAACGTTGCGCGGCCACACTTTCGCGGGCAGCTGGTCGAGTTCGCCCGCACTCGCGGGCGGGAACCCGGAAGCGTCGGCATGGGGGTAGACGTCGGCGTGGCGGGGGCCCGCGGGGTGCGCCATGGTTTACATCCGTTCCGGAGCGGAGACACCGAGCAGCGACAAGCCGTTCGCCAGCACCTGGCGCGCGGCTTCGCACAGAGCGAGCCGGGCGTACGTGAGGGGAGTGGCCTCCTCGTCGCCCTGCGGGAGGACCCGGCCCACGGTGTAGAACTTGTGGTACGCGCCGGCCAGTTCCTCGAGATAGCGGGCCACGCGATGCGGTTCGCGCATCTCCGCCGCCCGCCGCACCACCGCCGGGAATTCGCCGATGGTGCGGATCAGGTCGCCTTCAGCAGGCAGGGTGAGCAGTCCGAAATCGACGTCGGCGCCGGACCCGTCGACCTTGAGGCCGAGGTCCGCCGCGCCGCGCCGCAGCGACGAAAGCCGCGCGTGCGCGTACTGCACGTAGTAGACCGGGTTGTCGTTGGAATGCTTGCGCAGCAAGTCCAAATCGATGTCCAAAGAGGAATCGACGGAATACCGGATCAGCTCGTAGCGGGCCGGGTCGACGCCGACCGCCTCGACGAGGTCCTCGAGCGTGATCACGGTGCCCGCGCGCTTGGACATCCGCACCGGCTTGCCGTCGCTGACCAGGTTCACCATCTGGCCGATCAGCACCTCGACGGTGGCCGGGTCGTCGCCGAACGCCGCGGCGGCGGCCTTGAGCCGCGCGATGTAGCCGTGGTGGTCCGCGCCGAGCATGTAGATGCACAGGTCGGCGCCGCGGTTGCGCTTGTCCTTGAAATAGGCGAGGTCGCCCGCGATGTAGGCCGGGTTGCCGTCCTTCTTGAGGACGACCCGGTCCTTGTCGTCGCCGTACTCGCTGGATTTGAGCCACCAGGCCCCGTCGGCGAGGTAGAGGTTGCCGGAGTCCTTCAGCTGCTGCACCGCCGCGTCGACCGCGCCGGACTCGTGCAGCGAGTTCTCGTGGAAGTAGACGTCGAAATCGGTGCCGAACTCGTGCAGGCTCTGCTTGATCTGGCTGAACATCAGCTCGATGCCGATCCGCCGGAACGTCTCGTGCCGCTCGTCCTCGGGCAGGCTCAGCACGCTCGGCTCGGCCTTGATCACCTCGGCCGCGATGTCGCTGATGTAGCTGCCCGCGTAGCCGTCCTCCGGCGCGGGCTCGCCCTTGGCCGCGGCGATCAGCGAACGCACGAAGCGGTCGATCTGCGCGCCGGCGTCGTTGAAGTAGTACTCCCGGGTGACCTCCGCGCCCTGCGCGCCGAGCACCCGGCCCAGCGCGTCGCCGACCGCCGCCCAGCGCGTGCCGCCGAGGTGGATCGGGCCGGTCGGGTTCGCGGACACGAACTCCAGGTTGATCCGGCGTCCGGCCAGCGCGTCGCCGCGGCCGTACTCCGCGCCCGCGGCCAGCACCTGGCGCACGACCTCGCCCTGCGCGTCGGCGGCGAGCCGGAAGTTGAGGAAGCCCGGACCGGCGACCTCGGCCGCCGCCACTCCGTCGGTGCCCGCGACGACCTCGGCGAGCGCCTCGGCGAACTCGCGCGGCTTCAGCCCGGCTTTCTTGGCCACCTGCAGCGCGAGGTTGGTCGCGTAGTCTCCGTGGTCCGGGTTGCGCGGGCGTTCGATGGTCACGGTCTCCGGCAGCACGGCGGCGTCGACGCCGCGGGCGGCGAGGACCTGCTCGGCGGAGCTGCGGACCAGATCGGCGAGAGCGGCGGGAGTCACTCGCCGAATTCTAGGTGCGCTCGCACCGCGCGCCTCCGGCGGTACAGGCTGGCGAGACGGCGGGCACACCGGAGGCGGATGTTCCGCTCTCCGGGGCGCCTCGCGGGTGTTCACGGTGATCGCACGCCCGGTCTCTACACTGGGCTACCGGCAGGGCTCCGTCCGGCTCCCTCCCCCGCTCTCACGAGGAGATCTCGGCAATCATGGCCAACGGGACCACCAAGAAGAAGGGCTCGTCCGCGTCCGCGGTGAAGGCGGCGAAGAACCGCTCGGTCGTCGCGGGCAAGCGCACGCCCTGGGGCACCATCATCGGCGTCGTCGTGGTGGTCGCCCTGCTGGCCGGCGTCATCGTCTACTACCTGCAGGCCTCCGCGCCCAAGCGCGACCAGGCCTCCCGGGACGAGGCCGCCGCCGCGTTCGCGCCGACCGCGAGCAACCCGGACCCGTCGAAGAAGATCCCGGGCGTGGTGACCAAGCAGTACGCCGGATCGGTGCACATCCTGCCCACCGAACGGGTGGCCTACGACCAGAGCCCGCCGTTCGGCGGCCCGCACGACGGCTACTGGGCCGCGTGCACCGGCATCGTGTACCCGACCGCGGTGCGGAACGAGAACATGGTGCACGCGCTCGAGCACGGCACGGTGTGGATCGCCTACAACCCCGACCAGGTCAAGGGCGACCAGATCCCGCTGCTCGAGGCTCGGGTCAAGGGCAAGCCTTACACGATGATGTCGCCCTACCCGGGCCTGGACAAGCCGATCTCGCTGCAGTCGTGGGGCCACCAGCTCAAGCTGGACAGCGCCGACGACCCGCGCATCGACCAGTTCATCGCCGCGCTGCGGACCAACCCGAACGGCGTGTACCCGGAGATCGGCGCCTCGTGCGACGCGCTCGGGAAGGGCATGTTCGACCCGGCCAACCCGCCGAAGTTCGACCCGAGCAAGCCGGGCAAGGACGCGAAGCCGATGGACTACAAGGGCAGCACCGGGGCACAGGGCGAGCAGGGCGGCATGCCGGGGACCCCGCCCGCCGGGCAGTGACCGTGGGCCGCTCCGAAGACCCCGCCGGGACGGGCGGCCCGGCCGACGCCGAGACCACCGAGGCCACTGGGGCCGCCGAGTTCGCCGAGGAGTCCGCTCCGGCGGAACGGACCGGCTGGTCCCGCTGGGTCGTGATCGGCGGGACGCTGATCGCCGTGCTGCTGGTCGGGGCCGCGATCGGCGTCTTCGCCACGCGGCTCACCGACGGCAGCGACGCGGTCCCCGCGACGCCTGGCGCGGGTTCGGTCGAGGTCGGGTTCGCCCAGGACATGTCGGTGCACCACCTGCAGGCGGTCACCATGGCCGGCTGGGCGCGCGACCATTCGGCCGACCCGGAGATCCGCCAGCTCGCGTTCGACATCGAGCGCACGCAGACCGAGCAGGTCGGGCGGATGAAGGGCTGGCTCATGCTGTGGGACCAGCCGGAGCAGGCGACCGGCGCGTACATGAAGTGGATGACCGAGCCGATGGGCCACGCGGGCATGCAGATGCCCACCAGCAGCCCGGCGGGCGGCGCGCCGATGCCGGGGATGGCCACCGAGGCGGAACTCGTGAAGCTGCGGACGCTGTCCGGCCCCGCGCTGGACGTCGACTTCCTGCAGTTGATGCTGCGCCATCACCAGGGCGGCGTCGCGATGGCCGAGTACGCGCAGGACCACACAGCCAATACCGCGGTGAAAGCGTTGTGCCGCAGCATGCTGGTTTCCCAAGGCGCGGAAATGGACCAGATGAAGGTCATGCTGAAAGCGCGGAACGCGCAGCCGCTGCCTGGCCCATGAAAAGCTCGTGAGTGTTTATGCCGGTTCTAACCGGCATAAACACTCACGAGCTTTTGTATTGCGGCCTCGCCAGTTCCTTGATGTCGCCCAGCGTCCCCCACTCGTCGCGCCCCAGCCTGGACAGCGGCCGCAGCCGGTCGATCATCGGGTGGTCGCCGTCGAGGACGTCTTCGTTGACCGCGAGGTGCACGACGCGGCCGAACACCACTGTCGAACGCCCGAAACCGACCGTGCTGTGCAGTTCGCATTCGAATGCCACCGGCGATTCCGCGACCCGCGGCGGGCGGACCTTCAGGCTCGGTTCGCGGGTCAGCCCGGCCTCGTCGAATTCGCTCAATTCCGGCGGGAAATCCGCACCGGTGGCGTTGATCTGCTCGAACAAGGGTTCCGGTGCGAGGTTGACTACGAATTGCCGGGTCGCCTCGACGTTGCGCAGGGTGTCTTTCCGCCCGACCGAGGTGAATTGCAGCACCGCGGGCGCGGCCGAGGCGACGGTGAAGAACGAATGCGGCGCGAGGTTGTCCACCCCGTCGCGCGAAATGCTCGACACCCAGGCGATGGGCCGCGGCACGACAGTGGCGGTCAGCAGCCGGTAGAACGCGTTCGGGGCCAGTTGTGCGGGGTCGAAGTCCTTGCGCATAGCCCCCGGTCTACCAGGACAGCTCCGTGCACCGGCGCGCGCATTGCGGTCCCTCGACCTGAAGCGTCGCGTGTTTGATCTCGTAGCGGGCCGACAGCAGGTCTTGCGCCTTGGTGAGCACCGCCGACTGTTCGGCCTCCGCGTTCACCGTCAAATGCGCGGAGGCGACCTCCATGCCCGAGGTCAGCGTCCAGACGTGCAGGTCGTGCACGTCCGCGACGCCCGGCAGCGCGGCGAGTTCGGTGCTGATCTTGTCGACGTCCACGCCGGCGGGCGCGTGCTGGAAGAGGATCCGCAGCGCACGGCGGGCGAGCGTCCAGGTGCGCGGCAGCACGAACAGCCCGATCGCGACACCGATGATCGGGTCGGCGTAGCGCCAGCCCGTGGTGAGCGTGATCGCGCCGCTGAGCAGCACGCCGACCGACCCGACGAGGTCGGCCAGCACTTCGAGATACGCGCCGCGGACGTTCAGGCTTTCCTTCGCCCCCGCGCGCAACACCAGGAACGACACGATGTTCGCGCCGAGACCGGCGGCCGCGGCGAGCAGCACCGGCAGGCCGGGCACCTCGGGCGGGTCGGCGATCCGCCCGATCGCCTCGACCGCCACATACCCGGCGACGCCGAACAGCAGCACCGCATTGGCAAGCGCGGCAAGGACTTCCGCCCGGTACATGCCGAACGTACGGCTGGCGGTCGGCCCGCTTCGGCGCGCGAGCACGATCGCGGCGAGCGCCATTCCGACGCCGAGCACGTCGGTGAACATGTGCGCGGCGTCGGAGATCAGCGCGAGCGAACCGGTGGCGAACCCCACCGCGAACTCCAGCACCATGAACCCCGCGCCGACCGAGAGGGCGATCAGCAAGGCGCGGACGTAGCGGCCGGACGCGCTGGCCGGAGCGGCGGTATGCCCGTGCCCGTGGCCGTGTCCCATCGCTCGCCTCCCAAGTCTTGGTGTCGAGAGGGAATATATAGTGACATGCGCATATGTGCAATACAGGGTAGCCTAACTTCACTCTAACGGCTGGCGACGGGTTTCCCCCAGCCCTGTTCCGCGAGGTGGGAAAGCTCAGCGCACAAGCCGGAAAAACCCGCGGATCTGCTCGACGAGCGACGCAGGCTGTTCCATCGCCGCGAAGTGCCCGCCTCGGGGCAGCCGCTCGAACCAGCGCAGATCGGTGTACTTCAGCTCCGCCTGCCGCCGCGACGGACGGACGATGTCGCGCGGGTAGACGGAGATGCCGGAGGGGGCCGTGACGAGATCGCCGAAGCTGCGGTAGCTCTCCCAGTACAGCCGCGCGGACGACGTCGCCGACGCGGTGAACCAGTACGCCGAGATCGCGTCGAGGAGCTGCTGCCGGGTGACCGCGTCCTCGGGGTGGCCGTTGTTGTCGGTCCAGGCCCAGAACTTCTCGGCGATCCAGGCCGCCTGGCCCGCCGGCGAGTCGGTGAGGCCGTAACCAAGCGTTTGCGGTCGCGTGCCCTGCTGGCCCGAATACCCCTGACCGGTGCGCCGGAACTCCGCCACCGCTTGCGCTCCCTCGCGCTCCTCGTCAGTCTCGTCCTCGAAGTGGCCCTGCGGCGCGGCCGCCATGTTGACGTGCACCCCCGCGACCCGTTCCCGCGCGACCTCGCCGAGCGCGCCCGACACCGCCGAACCCCAGTCGCCGCCCTGCGCGCCGTACCGGTCGTAGCCGAGCGAGACCATCAACTGGTCCCAAGCTTTCGCGATGCGCTCCACTCCCCAACCGGCCTTGCTCGGCTTGTCGCTCCAGCCGTACCCGGGCAACGAAGGCGCGACCACATGGAAGGCGTCCGCCGGGTCGCCGCCGTGCGCCCGCGGGTCGGTCAGCGGGCCGAGGACGTCGAGGAATTCCAGCACCGAACCCGGCCAGCCGTGCGTGATCACCAGCGGAAACGCGTCCGGCTCCGGCGAGCGGAGGTGTACGAAGTGAATCCCGAGACCGTCGATCTCCTGCTGGAACTGAGGGAAGACGTTGAGCCGGTCGGCGAACCCGAAGTCGTAGTCCTCGGCCCAGCTGCGGCACAGCTCCTGCGCGTAGGCGAGCGGCAGCCCCTGCGACCAGTCGCCGACGGTCTCCGCCTCCGGCCACCGGGTGCGCCGCAACCGCGCCCGCACGTCGTCGATGTCCTCAACAGCCACCCTGACCTGGAACGGCTCGGCGCGCACCGCCGCCTCCCTCCGTGTCGATGCTTCGACGCTACCGCGCTAAGCACCCTCTGTGCGCGGCCGGAAAGGGGCATGCGCTAGGCTCTGTTCAGTCGCGCAAGCGAGCCCTCGTAGCTCAGGGGATAGAGCACTGCCCTCCGGAGGCAGGTGTCGCAGGTTCGAATCCTGCCGAGGGCACATCTTCTTCACCACGCAAAACCGGCTCCTACCAACACGAACGCGGTAGGGGCCGATTTGCGTTCAGGCACCGCGGACCACGACCAGATACGGCGATCTACGGCCAGCTGCGTGCAATGCACATACACGGTCGCAACCGACGCGAGCCGAGCACCTTGATCGGCTGTCCGGCCCCACAACGCGACCAGCACCGGGTCGAACCCGTCACGATGGGGACGCCGCACTACTGCTCCCACATGCGCCGTGCCAACAGCGACTACGACTGGCTAAACCCGGCACCAATGCGCCCGGCTCGCCCATCCAGGTTTTAAAACCGCAGTTCACCGCAGGTTTTTCGCGCTCGACCAGTGTCGCGTCGCGTCGCAGCCCTGTACCGTGCTGGGCCCCCCGGCCGAGGCCGCCCAGATCATGGACGCCGCTGCGCGGCACCCTAACCTCGGTCCGCTGGTCTGGCTGGCCATGGTGACCGGCCCCCGCCGCAGCGAACTCTGCGCACTACGCTGGCGCCACTTCGACCCGGTCCACCGCGTCTTGGTCATCCGGGCCAGCATCGCCCAAGTCGGCACCACGAGGCGGGACTTGGTCAATGGGTTGGCGGCCTCGGAGCGCTCGCCGCTGCTCTTGTGGCGCTCGATATTGCCAGACGGGAGACGGTTCATAGAGATCGGGCGAATGCCCATCAGGACTTCGTGCATGCCACGTTCATTACGAGTCGCACTGAAGGAGGGCAGGTTCTCGTGATAAGCAACCGTGGCCCCGAGCCGGTAACCGATGTACTTGTAACGAGCTGGTACGAACGAGGAGAAGACCATGCGCGCCCTGCTCAAATGGCACCTATTCAGATCCTGATGCCCATGATGCCGCCGTACAACACAGTCTTCGAGACCAAACCGCACATGCGAAGTCTAGAGAATGAATTGGCCACGATGATTCAGCGGGGTGTGGTGTTTGAATACGCGTACACCGACATGCGAGGGAATCGGTGGTCGCGAGGGGGTGACGAGCTGCCCGTCTTGGTGAGGAGAGGCTAGCGCGGCGGCGCGTCTGGCAGGGCGACAGCCCCGGTGAGCCACCACTTGGCAGTATGCCGATCCCAGTGACGTCATCGACGACCTTTACTGCAGTTGAGGCGTGGTGGGCGGAACAGGCGCCTGACTGCCGAACGCATGTAGGTCCCTTCAGCCAGAGATACACGTTTGTTTGACAGACCCGGCCACCCGCACCGAGAACCGCCCGCTATCCGGCATGACAGGACGTTGGCAGGATGCGGACAGCAGCGCCGGAACCGCGTGCGAGAGTGCTAGCTTGCACTCGTGGAGCGACAGGGGCAGCAGCAGTGGTTTCCGGATTTTCCGGCCCAGCCCGGTTACCCGGTGCCTTCGCCGAAACGGCGTCGCACGGGGATGATCGCCGGGATCACCGTCGGCGTGCTGGTGGTGATCGCCGGTCTGGTGGCCGGGCTGCTGGTGTTCCTGAACAGCAAGGACGACAGCGCTGCCTCAATCTGGCCGATCAGCGAGAGCAGTACCTCCCGGACCCCGCAGATGCCCGACTGGAAGACGCTGGAGCTCGGGCTGGGCGTGTTCGTGGAGGTACCACCCTCCTGGCAGCCGGTCGATGGAACCTACATCCCGGACGTTCGAACCCGAGGCGCGCGGTACAAACCGGGCTACTGCGCAGCGAATCCGAAAGCCATCCTCGGCCAGCTGTACCTCGACCGGGCGCGTACCACCGATCCGGTGGCGGCCGCGGCGGACGCGTTGATGTATCGGGGAACGCGGGCTTTCCGCAGCGGCGGTCAGGTGTCTTCCGGCCCTGTCGGACGCCGCCCGGACGGCGGGGCGCAGGTGGAGGGCACGGTCACCCCGCACGGCAGGGGCGAATGCGACCCGCCGTCGACCACCTACCGGGTGGTCGCCTTGCCCACCGCGCAGGGGACGCTGCTGGTCGTGGTGTGGGGTGACCTGCAGATGCCGGACTCGCCTGCCGAAGAGGACCTCACCAGGATCGCGAACAGCGCGCGCCTCGGGTAACCGGGCTCCGCCTTCCCCTTCAAGAGAACGACTCAAAACGTTCACGCACACCCCGATGACCGTCCACAAGGGACACAAGGGAGGGAACCGCCCAACGTGCGCTTCGCGGCACGAGAGTACGTTCACTGCTCGTACGCAGTCACTAGTGTCTCAGGATTTCTGGACTCTGCTCGGATCTCCGTCGTAACAGCCGCCGAGCGTCGGCCCATCGCCGAACGGCTGGAGCTTCGGGCGCTGAAGCTATCGCCTCATGCCCGGCTTTCGGAAGACCAGTTTTCACTGCTGCCCCCTATGTTCGAGACTGGATTCTGCCAGCAAGCCCGAGTCTGCTGGTTCCAAGACAGCAGCCGACGACGCCCGCGACCAGCAAGCGAAGCCGCGGCGAGGGCGGTACAAGTACGAGTTTTCCGGCGGCTGCGGCCGTTACAGAACGGCAGTGTCGGCTGCCGTGAAGCCAGCGTCCTCCATCATCCAGACCAGGGCCCGTCTCACCACATGGCCAATCTCGTCGACGTCGAGACCGAGCGGGGCCGTTACAGCGGCGGACAGGTCGCGGACTCGCAGGAGCCGGCTCTTTCCGAAGACCGACAGGTCAATAAGTTCCGCAGTTGAGAAAACTTTCGCGTCGCCGACTGTGTACGGCATCTCGTTGGTGACGTGCAATTCTAGGCGAGGTGCTCCAGTCGGAGGAAGTTCTACTAAGGTCTCGCACGCGACTAGGGGCGATACCATCTTTCTGAGGCCTCGGCGAACCCGAGTGATGCTATAGTCGCTGGTAGAGGCCATAGTTAAGGCACTTAACGGCCCTCCGGAGGCAGGTGTCGCAGGTTCGAATCCTGCCGAGGGCACAGCAACAGCCGGTACTCAAAACCACCTTCCAGGTGTGAGTACCGGCTTTTTCATTGACCGGCCGAAGCGCCCTCCCCCACACCGGCGGCTTTCGGGGCTTCCCTTGAACAGCAAAGAAAACTGGCTCGCCGCGCACGCCTCAAGCCGGATGGATAAGGCGACTCTCGTAAGCGAAGATCACCGCCTGCACCCGGTCCCGAAGTTCGAGCTTCTGCAAGATCCGCCCCAGATGAGACTTCACCGTCGCCTCAGCCAGGTGCAGAGCGGCGGCGATCTCGGCGTTGGACCGCCCGGAGCCCACCTGGACGAGCACCTCCCGTTCACGATCGCTGAGCCGGCTCAGGCGCTCGTCGGGCGTGGTGGCGGTGTCGGGGAGATGCGGGCGGAATTTCTCCAGCAGGCGGCGGGTGATGCGCGGCGAGACCACGGCGTTGCCCGCGGCCACGGTGCGGATCGCGGTGAGCAGTTCTTCGGGTCTGGCGTTCTTCAGCAGGAAGCCCGACGCCCCGGCTTTGAGACCGGCGAAGGCGTATTCGTCCAGGTCGAAGGTGGTGAGGATCAGGACTCTGGTCTGCGGGCAGGTCCGGATGATCTGCCGGGTCGCCTCGATTCCGTCGGTACCTGGCATGCGGACATCCATCAGGACGAGGTCGGGGCGCAGTTCGGCGGCGAGGCGGACGGCGGCGGCGCCGTCTTCGGCCTCGCCGACGGGGGCTAGGTCCGGTTCGGCGTCGAGGATCATGCTGAAAGCCATGCGCAGCAACGCTTCGTCGTCGGCGATGAGGACGCGGATTGTCATGACGCCGGGTCGCCGTCGAGGAGCAGGCGGGTGTGCACTTCCCAGCCGCCGTTGGGAAGCGGGCCGGCGCGTAAAAAACCGCCGTAGGCGGCTGAGCGCTCGCGCATGCCGGTGATGCCGTGGCCGGCGGGTGTGGGGCGGGGAGAGGGCGGGCCGGTGTCGGTGACATTCACGGTGACAGCCTCGGGTGCGCATTCGATCTGGACGTGCGCGCGCGTGCCGGTGGGGGTGTGTTTGAGGGTGTTGGTCAAGGCTTCCTGCACGAGGCGGTAGACGGTCAGTTGCGCGGTGGCGGGGATGTGCGTGTGGCCGCCGTCGAGGTCGAGGGTGGTCGGGAGTCCGGCGGCGCACATCTGGGCGGTGAGGGTCTTGAGTTGCGCGATGCCGGGCAGGGGGTGGCGCGCCGCGTCCGGTTCGTCAGCGTGCAGGACGCCTAGGGAACGCCGCATGTCGGTCAGTGCTTGCCTGCCGGTGTCGGCGACTTGGCGCATGGCGGTGGTGGCTTTGTCCGGCGACCGCGGCTGGGCGTGGACGGCGGCGTCGGTGAGCGCGACCATGACGGACAGGTTGTGGGTGACGATGTCGTGCATCTCTCGGGTGATCCGGGTCCGCTCCTCGGCGACAGCTTGTTCCTGCACGGCTGCGAGGTAGGCGCGCGTGGTTCGGACGTTCACGCCTAGGACGGCCGCGGCGACGATCATCGCGGTGAGTGCGGCGAAGGGGGTCAGGAAAGCGCTGCCGGTGGTCCAGCGCAGGCACGCGAGGACGGCTCCGATCTCAAGGACGGTGCCAGCGATGAGAGTGACGCGCCTGTCCGAGTTCGCGGCCACGGTGTAGAGGGCCACCAGCAGTGCGATGTCCGCGGGCAGTTGAACGTCCACCAGCCACTGGACGAAGGCGGCGGCTGTCACGGCGGCGAATACCGCGAGCGGGGCACGGCGGCGCCACAGCAGCGGCAGTGCGAGGGCGGCGGTGAGGGTGGCGGCGACTGGAAGCTCGGCGGGGGCCCACACGGTCACGACGTTGAGCAGGAGGAGCGCGGGCAGCAGCGAATCCCACACCATCGGCGACAGCCGGGACGCCCAGCGCCGCTCTGTCTTCATCTGGCGATGGTAGGCGGCTGGTTCCGTCGGGCGCATGGGTCTGCCGATTGATAGCGGCGGGCCGGATTGCGACTGCGGGAGGAGCCTCGGTACCTCCTGTGGTCGTAGTCCGGCTGCTGGTCAGGAGGGTCGGTTGCGACTGGGGGCGGCAGGCGGATCGCGACTGCGGAGCGATGTGGACGTATGGGTCCGGCACCGAATATGGCCGGGTGAACGAGATCATTACGGGGTTGAACCTGTCCCCGCTGGAAGTACTGACGTTGCTTAGCGCGGTCGCGCTGGTGGTGGTGCGCTGGCTTCCCGCTGCCGCCCGCCCACGCGTCACTATCGGGGCGGGGGCGGTGTTCTTGCTGTCCGCGATTGCGGTGTGCGTGACGGGGGTCCGTTGGCAGGTGCTGCCGGTGCTGGCGGGTGGTGTCGTGGCGGCACCGTTCGCCTTCTTCCCGCTGGTGCGAAGCCGTACGTGGCGGGCGCGCTGGTGGTTGGCGTTGCCGGGATCGGTGGCCTGCGTGGGTCTGATCACCACGGGCCCGGTGACGGCGTGGGCGTTCCCCGCCCCTGGTTTCCCTGAGCCCACCGGCGGCTTCGCGGTCGGCACTCGCGTGTTGCAGTGGACCGATCCCGACCGGCCCGAGACATTCACCGCCGATCCGGGTGATCGGCGCACGGTGGTGGCCCAGCTCTGGTATCCCGCGCGGACGGGTCCGGCGGACGCACCGCGTGCGCAGTACCTCGGACGCACGGAGGACGAAGCACGCACCGTCTCCGAAGCGCTCGCGAGCGGAGTCGGCCTGCCGGGTTTCCTGCTCGACGGTGTTCCGCGTGCCCGCACCCACGCGGTTCCCGACGCCCCGGTGGCCGGCGAGGGAGGGCGGTTCCCTGTCGTGCTGTTCTCGCCGGGGTCCAGCGGGGTACGCACCCAGAACACCGCGCTGGCAGAAGAACTCGCCAGCCACGGCTACGTGGTCGCCGCGCTCGACCACCTTTACGACTCGGCCGCCGTCGTACTCGCCGACGGCCGGACGATCACCACTGCGACCGTCTCCACCGGCGACCGGAACGAGGACGACAAGCTGGCCGACGGCTGGACGGCGATCCGGGCCGCCGACCTCGGCTTCGCGCTGACCCGGCTGGAAGGTCTCGACCGCGGCGGCGACCCGCTGACCGGACGCCTGGACACCGGCCGGGTCGCTGCGGCCGGGCATTCCATGGGTGGCGCGGCCGCATTGCAGGCGGCCAGGCGCGATCATCGGATCAACGCAGTCGTCGATCTCGACGGCTACCCTCGCGGTCCCCTGTCACCCGCTCTCGATCAGCCGACGCTCGCGCTCACTCAGGCCATCACGCCGGGAGCCGATCCGCGCTATCTGCCTCAGCTCACTGAAGTGCTCACGCGCGGCACGGCGACGAACTACCGGCTCACCATCCCCGGTGCCGCGCATCTCACCTTCACCGACGGGCCTCTGTACCTGCCACCGGTGCCGTCGATCGTCGGCTCGCTGGGCCGCGCGGAGAGCCCGCGCGTCGTCGCTGGTGCGACTCGCGCATTCCTGGATTCCGTGCTGCGCAACAGGTCCAGTGATCCGGCGGGCGCGCTGTCAAGCTACGGCGAACTCACCGTATTCCACTGACCTGCTTGCCGAGGTCCTCAGGGCAGCGTCGCCTCGCGGCCGCCGGCGCAGAAGTCGACTGTGCGGCGCAGTCCTTCGTCAAGGGAAACCGCTGGACGCCACCCGGCTGCCTCCCGAAAAGCCGAAGCATCGATGGTGAGGCTCCGGAAATCGGCGGCCTTGGCGTAATCCGGCGGCGGCACCGAAACCACCTTCACCGGCGGTCGTCCGGTGCGCTGCGCGACCAGATCGGCCACCCGCCGGAACACCGCGCCGAGTGGTTCGCCGCGGCCGGTGCCCACGACCCAGCGGCGTCCGGCCAGTCGCGGGAGGTTGCGGGTCGCGGCGGCGAGGCCGACTGCGGCGTCTTCGACGTAGAGCAGGTCTCTCCGTACTGTGCCGTCGTGCCACATCGTCAGTGGCTCGTCGGCGAGTGCGCGGCGGACCATGGTCGAGACCACGCCCTTGTCGCGGGCGCAGGACTGTGCGCTGTAGCCGTACGTCGCGGGCAACCGCACCGAGGTCGCGCGCAGCACGCCTTCCGCGTCGGCGGCCAGCAGTATTTGTTCCGCAGCCAGCTTTTGCCTGCTGTATTCGTCGTTCGGCCGGTCGGGTTCGGTGCCGTCGACGGTTTCCGCCGACAGCGGGCCGGCTTGGGAAATCGCGCCGGTGAACACCACGCCCATCCGATCGCCGCGAGTCCGCGTGCGCGCCGCGGCGACCAGCTCGCGGGCCAGTCCGACGTTGACCCGCTCGGCGGCGCTGTCCCCCTCGTCGATCCGCCAGGTCGACGAACCGGTGATGTGGGCGACAGTGTGGACCACGACCGCGCAATCGCCGACCGCTTCGGCCAGCGCTCCCGGCTCCGTCAGATCGAGCGGGCACACCTCGACGTCGGCGACCGCGTCGGCGGGAACCGTCGCGGGACGCCGGGAAACCGCGCGAATCCGGATCGGTTTCCCGGCCAGCCGGCGCAATAACGCCGAGCCGACGAAGCCGGTGGCGCCGAGCAGAACGACTTCAGTGCGGCGCATTGATCTCGGCTTCCTGACTCCGGAGGGAAAGAAATGAGGTGGCGGCTTCTGCGATAATTTCTCCGAACACGTGGCCCGCCCGTCGCTCGCGTCCTTGCGGAAAGCTCGCCCGCCGGGGTCAGCGTAATGGCGTTCAATTGCGTCTTCGACGTGCTCGAATAGACGCGGCACCATGTTTTTCGGGCCCGGGACTCAAGTGGCCCCGGCGGCGGCAGCCCGGGTCCGGAAAACGGCACCGGGCTGGCCGGGCAGCTTCCCTGCGGGGAAACGGCGCGCCAACTGGGGAAATGCCGAACAGTGCTTTGCGGCCTGCCCTCGCCGCGACGGCGGGAGCGGCGCGTTCCCGGTGCGGCGCCGACCGCCGAGAACCGTGAAACCAGCGGCAATCAGGGGAGCGTGCGATGCGGATTCTGTTCACGGTGTCGAATTGGCCTGGGCACTACATGTGCCTGGTCCCGTTGGCCTGGGCCTTCCGGGCGGCCGGGCACGACGTCCGGGTCGCCTGCCCGCCGCAGCAGGTGCAGTCGATCGCGGCCGCGGGACTGATGCCGGTGTCGGTGCTGGACGCGCCCGATTCGATGGCGGCCGCGCGGCTGGCGGTCTGGGTCCGGGTGATCAACACCCCGCCGCAGAGCGGCGAAACCCCGCTGCCGCTGCACCCGTTCACCGGCGAGACGCTGGGCTCGGTGCGCGACTTCGACCCCGGCGACCTCGGCGACTTCTGGAAGAACGCCGTCACCGCGGTGCTCCGCAGCTACGACAACACCGTCGACTACGCCGCCTCCTGGCGGCCCGACCTGGTCGTGCACGACCTCATGGCACTGGAAGGCGCGCTGGTCGGCGAGCTGAACGAAGTGCCGAGCGTCTACTACGGACCGGGTTTCATCGGCACCGTCGAAACCGATCCGGACCTCAACCTGCTGGCCGGGGATCCCGTGCTGTGCTTCGCGAAGTACGGGGTGGATTGGTCGCGGCACAAGATCAAGTACGCGGTGGACCCCTCGCCCAGCGCGGCCGTCCCGCCGTTGGGCGACGCGCTGCGCATCCCTGTCCGGTACCACCAGTACAACGGTTCCCAGGACGTGGATCCGTGGCTGCTGGGCCCGGTCCGGGGCAAGCGCATCTGCGTGGTGTGGGGCAATTCGGCGACCGGAGTGTTCGGCAAGCAGGTGCCCGCGCTGCGGCACGCGATCGAATCCGCCTCGCAGCACGCCGCCGAAGTGGTGCTCACCGCCGCCGTGTCCGAAGTGGACGAACTCGGGACGCTGCCGTCGAACGTGCGGGTGCTGCGCAACTGCCCGCTGGAGCTGATCCTGCCGAGCTGCAACCTGCTCATCCACCACGGCAGCGCCAACACGCTGATGAACGGCATCGCGATGGGCGTGCCGCAGATTTCCCTGTCCCTGAACTACGACGGGCTGCTGTACGGCCGGCGTCTGGACCCGCTCGGCGCGACGAAAACGCTGCCCGGGCTGACGGTCACGCGAGAGGCGATCGACCAGGCGATCGGCGAGGTGCTGTTCAACCGCAACTACCGGCGCAACGCCGCCGAGCTGAGCCAGCAGGTCGGCTCCGAGCCGTCGGCCGCGCAGGTCGCGGACCTGCTCGCCAAGCTGGCCCGCACCGGCGAGCTGACCCAGGACGACGTGGCCGCGCTGCGGACCGGCGACCGGTAGACCAGCCGCCGCACGGTCCGGCCGGCGTCCCGCCGGCCGGAACCGGAAGCTACTCAGGAGGCACGCGTGAGCGACGGTCGCGTCGTCGTGTTCGGCGGCACGGGGTTCCTCGGCCGCCAGATCTGCCAGAACTTCGCCGCCGCCGGACGCGAGGTGCTCGTGCTGGGGCGGACCGCGCCGCGGGCGGCGTCGGGCTGCCGGTTCCGGACCGTCGACGTCGCCAGGACGCCGACCCGAGACCTCGCCGCGCTGCTGGCCGCCGAACGCCCGGCGGCGATCGTCAACGCCACCGGCAGCAAATGGGGCCTGACCGGGCAAGATCTGGTGGACAGCTGTGTCGGGGCGTCGCGGAACATCATGGCGGCGCTCGCGGAGAGCGGGGTGCGGCCCCGGTACATCCACCTCGGTTCGGTGCTGGAGTACGGCTATCTCGCCCCGCCGCCGGTCGGGCCGGACAGCGCGTACGGCCAGCTCAAGCTCGCGGCGACGGAAACCGTGCTGGCGGCGGGCGCGGCCGGGACCATCGACGCGGCCGTGCTGCGGCTGGCCAACGTCGTGGGCCCGGGCGCGGCGGCGCAAAGCCTGCCTGGCCTGGTCGCGGGCAGGCTCGCGGACGCGGAGCGGCGCGGGGAATCCGCGTTGATCGAGGTGACCGCGCTGAACGCGCACCGGGACTACGTCGACGTCCGGGATGTCGCCGACGCCGTGGTGGCCGCGGCCCGGGTTCCGGTGCTGCGCGAACCGGTGGCGATCGGCCGCGGCGAGACGGTGCCGGTGCGCGAGCTGGTCGCCATGCTGATCGAGGTGAGCGGAGTGCCAGCGAAGCTGTCGGAGCTGCCCTCCCCCGATCTTTCCGCGGAGTCGGAGGTGTCGACCCGGGTCGACACCGGGCCGGCGCGCGAACTGCTCGGCTGGACCC
>NZ_JBSHAM010000112.1:0-23756 GCF_053611505.1 Amycolatopsis sp. NPDC054798
GACAAGCACCCCCGCGCCGTCGTCACAATCAGCTTCGGGGTGCCCCCTCACGAATCCGGGGCGCAATGTCGCCGCCAGGCGACGAGCCGCCCCGCCCCCTACCGAGCCGCCACAGCAGCCCCAGCCCGAACCACGCCAGGCTCAGCCTCCGGCCCCGGCTCCGGAGACACCACCCCACTACCAGTCCGAGGCACATTCAAATTCGCAGGCAGCAGATTCGCGTTAGGCACCCGCCCAGGCCCGTCGGCCCCTTCGCCGCTATCCGCCGCCGTCCCGACGAGCGCGAGCGCGCTCAGCACGAGCCCGGACACCACGACCCCGGCCCCTTGCGCCGCCCGCTTCCGGCTGAACGCGAACCGTCCGCCGCCGAGCACCGTCGCCGACTGCCCGAGCGGCGCGGTTGTTCCCAACGGCGCAGCACCCCCGAGCACTCCCGCGTCCCGCAATCCGGCCACCCGCTCCGGCCGCTGGATCGCCACCAGCTGGCCATCCGCGGTGACCGCGAGATTGTCCGGCGTACCCGGCAAATCAGTGTGCTCCGGAATAGACCGAAGACTGGCCAGGAACCCCGCCGACATCGACGGCGCACCAGCATCCTTCACCGCCGCGACGGCCTGTCGCTGCGAGGTCACCTCCGCCGCGCAGTCCGGGCAGCGTGCGACGTGCGCGAGGGCCCGGTCGTGGGCGACCGGCGTCAGCTCGCCGTCGACCAGTGCGACTACCGCGTCGGGCATGAGGTGGGATTCGGCGAAACGCCAGCCGGTCATACGGACACCTTCACAGATTCCTCCCGGGTCGCGCGACGGCGCTCGAGCGACGCGCGCAGCGCCGAGCGGCCGCGGTGGATGCGGCTGCGCACGGTGCCGAGCTTGACGCCCAGCGTCGCGCCGATCTCCTCGTACGACAGTCCTTCCACGTCACACAGCACGACCGCGGCCCGGAACTCCGGAGGCAGCTCGTCGAGCGCCTCCTGCAGGTCGGGGTCGAGATGAGTGTCGCTGTAGTGCTGCTCGGGGCTCGGGTCGTCGCCGACGATCCGGTCGGTGTCCTCGGGCAGCCCCTCCATGCGCACGCGCGAGCGGCGGCGCGCCATGTCGAGGAACAGGTTCGTGGTGATCCGGTGCAGCCAGCCCTCGAAGGTGCCGGGCTTGTACGACGCGAGCGACCGGAAGACGCGGATGAACGTCTCCTGGGTCAGGTCTTCCGCGTCGTGCGTGTTACCGGTGAGGCGGTACGCGAGCCGGTAGACGCGGTCGGCGTGTTCGCGCACGACCTCGTCCCACGAGGGCGGCGTCCAGGCCGCCTCGGTTGCGTCCACGGTCACCGGAGCGGCCTCCGGCAGTTCGGCGTTCTGCATCAGGGGAGCAGGCACCTCCATCTGGGTCAACTCCTCTTCACCTCTGCCAACGCGGGCCGGGCACACGGTGTTCCCGTGTGGTTGAGACTCAGTTTGTCGGTCTTCCTTATGGAACTCATGAGACCGGTCTGAGAGCAGCCTGAGAAGTTGACCGGCGAGGGCCTTTCCAGGGTTTTCGCGGGCTTTACGCCGGGCCGGAAGGCGCTTACCAGGGAGCCTTCGCTGATTTATCGACAACCAGCGCTAACCTTCGCGCGTGAGTTCGGGGACAGAGGCGGCGGCCGAGACCGGGGCGGTCGGCGCCGAGCAGGTCGACGGGTACCTGCCCGACGACGACGTGCTGGCCGCGGCACGGCTGCGCGCGGTCGACCTCGGGTGCGCCCCGCTGGCCCCCGGAGCAGGCACGACGCTGCGGTTTCTCGCCGCGACGGTGGCCGCGCGGGCGGTCGTGGAGGTCGGCACCGGATCCGGCGTGAGCGGGCTGTACCTGCTGCGCGGGATGGCCGCCGACGGCGTGCTGACCTCGATCGACGTCGAGCCGGAGTACCAGCGGGCGGCGCGCAAGACCTTCCTCGAAGCGGGCTACCCGCCGGGCCGGATGCGGCTCATCGTCGGCCGTGCCCTCGACGTGCTGCCGCGGCTCACGCCGGGCGGCTACGACCTGGTGTTCGTCGACGCCGCGCGGATCGAGTACCCCGGCTACTACGAGCAGGGCGTCGCGCTGCTGCGCCGCGGCGGGGTGATCGTGTTCCACCAGGTCCTGGCGGGCGGACGGCTCACCGACCCGGCCCGGCGCGACCCGGAGACGATGGCGCTGCGCGAGGTCGCGCGGGCGGTGCGGGAGGACGAGCGGCTGATCCCGGCGTTGCTGCCGGTCGGCGGCGGACTGCTCGTGGCCACCGCGTGCTCGTGAGCGGCAGTCACGGTTAGAACCGCGATCAGCACTCACGACGCCACCAGGACATGCTCCCCTCGCCGCGCCCGCGTCCCCGCCCCCACGGCCGCCACGGCCAGCCCCAGCCACACCACGACGGCCACGATCAGCCAGCTCCACCCGGCCCGTCCGTAGACGACGCTGCCGATCCCGCCGCCGATGCTGCTGCCCAGGTAGTACATGAGCATGTACAGCCCGCCGACCTGACCGCGCGCGTTCTCCGGGGCGTCGGCCGCGGCCCAACTGTTCGCGATCGAATGCGCGGCGAAGAACGCCGTCGTCAGCACCAGGAAGCCGACGACGATCAACGGCAGCGAGTCCGGGATCGTCAGCAACGCCCCGACCGCGGTCAGCACCAGCACGCCGGCCAGTGCCCGCCGGCGGCCGATCCGCGCGGACAGCCGGTTGGCCGTAGCCGACGAAACCGAGCCCAGCGCGTAGGACACGAACACCAGCGAAGCGATCGCCGGCGACAGGTTCAGCGGCTCGCCGGTCAGCCGGAACCCGGCCGCGTTGTACAGCGCGACGAACGACCCCATGGCCAGCAGCGCGACGGCGTACTGCGCGAGCAGCACCGGCCGGCGCACCGCAGAGAGCAGGCCGGTGCCGATGTCGCGCAGGCCTTGCCGCTCCCCAGTCTTGACCGGCGAGGGCGGCAGCAGCACCACGGTCACGACCGCGCAGACCAGCGAAATCCCGGCCACCACGTACAACGCGCCGCGCCAGCCGAACGGACCGGCGGTGAACCCGGTGGCCAGCCGTCCGGTCATGCCGCCGACGGTGTTGCCCGCGATCATCGCCCCGACCGCGGCCGCGACGCCGGTCTTCCCGAGCCGTTCCACGAGGTAGGCCGTGGCCACGCCGGGGAATCCGGCGATCGCGACGCCCTGCACCGCGCGCAGCACCAGCATCACCGGGTAGTTCGGCATCAGCGGCAGCAAAAGCCCGAGCACCGAGGAGATCACGACGGACGCGACGATCACCGGCCTGCGGCCGACCACCTCGGACAGCGCGGCGATGGGCAGCACGGAAATCGCCAGCGCACCGGTCGCCACGCTCACCGTGAGCGCCGCGCCGCCGGGATCGAGGTGGTACTGCCCGGCGAGCTGCGGCAGGACCGCTTGCGGGGCGTAGAGCAGGGCGAACGACGTGAAGCCCGCGGCGGCGACCGCGACCTTCACCCGGCGGGCGGAGGAGAACATGCCCTTGAAGCTAAGCTTCGCTAATCAATACGTCTAATACACAGATCTGCCATCATTCATACTGTGCCGAATGAGAGCCTCACCGCGCAGCTCGTCCCGCACCTGTCTCTGCTGGCCACGCTGCGGAGCACCGGAAACGTCACCCGCACCGCCGAAATCCTCGGAGTGCCGCAACCCACAGTCAGCAGGCGGCTGGCCGCGCTAGGCCAAGCCCTCGGCGCGCCGCTGACCGTGCCCGACGGCCGCGGCGTCCGGCTGACCCGGGCGGCCGAACTGCTGGCCGACGCGGCGGAACGCGCGCTGCCCGTGGTCGACGCCGGGGTCCGCCTCGCTCGCGAGGAGATCGAACCGGCGAGCGGTCGCGTCGTGCTCGGATTCCTGCACCTGCTCGGCCGGTCGCTGGTGCCAGGATTGCTGCGCGTGTACCGCGATCAAGCCTCGGCGGCGCGGTTCACCCTCGTGCAGGGTTCGCTGCAGGAGGTGGTCGATCGGCTCGTGGCCGGGGAACTCGATCTCGCCCTGCTCGCCCCGGTCGTCGAGCACGACCGGCTGGAGACCGTCGTGCTCGATCAGCAGCCGATCCACCTGTCGGTTCCGGCCGGGCACCGGCTGGCCGGACGGCGCGGCGTACGCGTGGCGGAACTGGCCGACGAGCCGTTCGTCCTCCTCGAACACGGCTACGGCCTGCGCCGGATCACCGACGACCTCTGCGCCGCCGCCGGCTTCACCCCGAAGGTCGCTTTCGAGGGCCAGGAATCCGACACCGTCCGCGGGCTCGTCGGAGCGGGCCTGGGCGTCGCGCTCCTGCCGCGCTTCGAGCCCGGTTCCCCGGCCGGTGTCGCGGAGGTGCCGCTGGATCCGCCGGTCCACCGGACGATCGGGCTCGGCTGGCGCGCCGGGGAACCGCTTTCGCCCGCCGTGCAAGCGTTCCGCGACCACGTGCTCGGCAGGACGAACTAGACCCGTAGTGGTATTTCTATCCCGGTACCGTGCTACCGTTTCCGGTATAGAAATACCGGAACTTGAGGACGCGAGGTAGTCGTGATCGAGCTGAAGACGCCTGCGGAGATCGACCGCATGCACGTGACCGGGCGGTTCGTCGCCGAGGTGCTGACCGAGGTCGGCAGGCTCGCCGACGTCGGCGTCAACCTGATGGACCTGGAGCACCACGTGCGCGGCATGATCAAGCGGCGCGGGGCCGTCTCGTGCTACTGGGATTACGCGCCGTCCTTCGGCGAGGGCCCGTTCCGCAACGTCATCTGCCTGTCGGTCAACGACGCCGTCCTGCACGGCCTGCCGCACGACTACACCCTGCGCGACGGCGACGTGCTCACCGCGGACATCGCGGTCACCATCGACGGCTGGGCAGCCGATTCGGCGCGCACGGTCATCGTCGGCACGCCCGCCGAGGAGGACCAGCGGATCATCCGGGCCACCGAGGAAGCGCTCGAAGCGGCGATCGAGGCGTCGCGCGCGGGCAACCGGCTCGGCGACATCTCGGCCGCGATCGAGGCGGTCGCGACCGGCTACGGCTATCCGGTCAACACCGAGTTCGGCGGGCACGGCATCGGCCGCACGATGCACGGCGACCCGCACGTGTCCAACCGCGGCAAGGCGGGCCGCGGCATGAAGCTGCGGCCGGGCCTGACGCTCGCGCTGGAACCGTGGCTCGCGCGCACGACGGACCAGATCGTCTACGACCCGGACGGCTGGACCATCCGCTCCGCCGATGGCTCGCGCACCGCGCATTCGGAGCACACGGTCGCCATCACCGACGGGGATCCGATTGTGCTTACCCGGCGCGAGGAAGAGCTGGCGGGGAAGAACTAGAACGAGGTTCGGACTGCCGCGGCGACAGCATCGCCGCGGCAGAACCGTCAGCCCGCGTACGAAGCGGCGAACTCCACCAACGTCCGCGCCGCGAACCCGGACGCGCCCGGCACCACGTCGTCGTACGTCTTGTCCGCGCGCGCCGGGCCCGCGATGTCCAGGTGCGCCCACGGCAACCCCGCGGTGAACTCCCGCAGGAACAGCGCCGCCATGATTCCGCCGGGGCCGCCGGGAGCCTGCTTCACATCGCCGAGCTCGCCCTCGATGCCGGTCGCGTAGTCCTCGACCAGCGGCATCCGCCACCACGCTTCCCCGGCGCGGACGCCCGCCTCGATCACTCGCGCGGCGAGGTCGTCGTCGGTCGCGAAGACGCCGCCGGTGCGCAAGCCCAGCGACACCTTCATCGCGCCGGTCAGCGTGGCCGCGTCGACGATCAGGTCCGGCTTGAACTGGGAGATTCCGTACGCGAGCGCGTCGGCCATGACCATCCGGCCCTCGGCGTCGGTGTTGCCGATCTCGGTGGTCTGGCCGCCGTAGTGCCGCACGATGTCGCCCGGCCGGTACGAGCCACCGGAGACGTGGTTTTCCGCAGCGGGCACCAGCGCGGTGACGCGCACCGGCAGCTTCAGCTCCGCGATCGCGCGCATCGCGGCGATCACGGCCGCGCCGCCCGCCATGTCGGTGCGCATGAGGTGCATGCCGTCGGCCGGTTTCAGCGAAATGCCGCCGGTGTCGAACGTGATCCCCTTGCCCACGAACAGCAAATGCTTCGTCGCGCCGCGCGGACGGTGTGCCATTTCGATCAAGCGCGGCGGAGCGTCCGAACCGCCGCCAACTGCCAGGATTCCGCCGAACCCCTTGTCTGCAAGCCACTTCTCGTCTCGCACGGTCACCTCAACCGTGCTGCCCAGCACCTTTGCCGCGGTGTTCGCCAGCCACGCCGGGTTCTTAACGTTCGACGGCGCGTTCGCGAGATCGCGCGTAAAGGCAGCAGCCGCCGCGAGAATGCGTACGCGCGCCACTGCGTCTGCGTACGCGGGTACCGCGCGCTCGTGCGCGGCAACGACTCGTACGGCGGGCACTGGCGGCTTCGGCTCTGTCGTGGTGACCACGAACCGGTAGCCGCCCAGCGACAGTCCAACCGCTAGTTCGGCCGCGTGCTCCGCAGTCGCGTCTTCGGGCAGTACGACCTGGACAGTCCGGATCGGACGGTTCGCCGCCGCGTCGCGAAACGCGCGCGCCAACGCCGCACCAGTCCGTCGAAAGTCCTTCGGCGCGCCTTCGCCGATACCGGCGACCCAACGCGGACTGTCGCCGTCCTCAGGCACTTCGCGCACTTCGGCGGTGCGTCCGCTCGACCCGTACGCCGCGCCTTCCTCCGCCTCGGCCGGCGCGACCAGCAATGCTCGCGGGACTCCGCGGCGCGTCGCGGCGACGACCTCGATCTCGGGCAGCTTGGTGGGAACGGGTGGTAGCGAGTTACGCACAGCGAGCAACCTTAGGGCGCAGACGAACCGACCCCGGCCTCCGAAAGGAGACCGGGGTGCACAGTGGACAGAGCGGGGAGAGCGCAGGTCAGCCAGTGACCTCCTGCAATGCGGCGCCGAGGTCCTTCGCTTCCTCCGCGGAGAGCTCGACGACCAGCCGGCCGCCACCCTCCAGTGGCACCCGCATGACGAGGCCCCGCCCCTCCTTGGTCACTTCGAGGGGACCATCTCCGGTCCGGGGCTTCATGGCCGCCATAGCGTGCTCCCTCCGTCTCAACCGGCGCGCCCGGGTCGCGCACTCCCATGCCAGCCGGGTCTCGTCCCCCATTGTCCCTCATCAGCGCCCGGGCGCGAACGCGGACCGATCATTTGCCGCCGCATCGGTGCTGGTATGCCGCCCGCCGAGGGTGCGAGACTCAGTCCCGAGAACCCGAGCCGCCGCTTCAGAGGAGCATTTCGTGACCACATCCGACGTCCTGTTGACCGCCGATGCCGACGGCGTCCGCACGCTGACGCTCAACCGGCCGGAGGCGTACAACTCGCTGACCGTCGAGCTCAAGGAACGCCTGATCGCCGAGCTGCGCGCGGCCGCCGAGGACCCGGACGTCCGCGCGGTCGTGCTGACCGGCACCGGCAAGGCGTTCTGCGCCGGACAGGACCTCAAGGAGCACGTCGGCCTGCTGCAGGCGAACGACCCGGCCCCGCTGCACACAGTGAGCGACCACTACAACCCGATCGTCAAGGCGATCACCGGGATGCCGAAGCCGGTCATCGCGGCGGTGAACGGCACCGCGGCAGGTGCTGGCGCGGCCTTCGCGTATGCCAGCGACCTGCGGATCGCGGCTGAGTCGTCTTCGTTCTTGATGGCGTTCGCGAATGTCGGGCTCGGGCCGGACTCGGGGGCGTCGTGGACGCTGCAGCGGTTGATCGGGTACGGCCGGGCGGCGGAGTTGATGTTGATGGCGCGGACGGTCGACTCGGCGGAGGCGTTGCGGATCGGGCTCGTCGGGGAGGTTGTGCCGGACGAGGAGCTGGCGGCTCGGGCGCAGAAGGTGGCGGCGAAGCTGGCGGCTGGGCCGACGGTGGCTTACGCCAAGATCAAGAGCGTGCTGGCGGTGGCGGCGGAGTCTTCGTTGGAGGAGGCGCTGGCGGCGGAGGACGTGGCGCAGACGGAGTTGGGGGGTACTGCGGATCATGCGGAGGCTGTGGAGGCGTTCGTGGGGAAGAGGAAGCCTAATTTTCAGGGGAAGTGAGTGAGGGCTCGTCGCCTGGCGGCGACATTGCTTTGGGTGAGTGTGGGGCACCCCGAAGCTCGATTGTGCTGACGGTCTGAGGGTGGTTGTCAAGGCGGGAAAGATGCCTTGACAACCACCCTCAGACCGCAGGGAGGCTTCGTATCGGGGTGCAGGGCCGGGTGTGGCTGCGCTGGTGGGTTTGGGTGCGCGGGTGCGGTTGGGCAGTGGGTGCGCGCGGCTTGGGTGAGTGGGCAAGTTGGGTTTGCGGCTGCGGTTGGGCAGGTGGGGCGCGGGGCTTGGGTGCGCTGGCGGGGTTGGGCGCGCGGGCTGCGGTTGAGTGGTGGGACGCGGGGCTTGGGTGTGGCGGGAAGTGAGTTCGCGGGTGCGGCGGTTTGGCGGGCGGGGCTAGCGCCCCAATGTGGCATTGGGTGCGTCGCATGCACCCAATGTGGCGTTCGGTGCGTCAGACGCACCCAATGCCACATTGGGGGCATCGCAGCAGGTGGGCCGGGGGCTGGCCGGGAAAGGGCCTGAGGGAACCCAGGGTCGCGAGGGTGGGCCTCACAGAACGAGTTCAGGCTGCGCGGAAGCAGCCCTTCACGTGGTCGTCGACCATGCCGGTGGCTTGCATCAGGGCGTAGCAGGTGGTCGGGCCCAGGAAGGCGAAGCCGCGCTTCTTCAGGTCTTTGGCCATGGCTTTCGATTCGTCGGTGATCGCGGGGACGTCGGCCATGGTGCGAGGGCGGCGGTGTTTCGCGGGGGCGAAGGACCATAGGAGCTTGTCCAGCGGGAGGTCCAGGTCCGCGACGGCGCGCGCGTTCTTCACCGCTGCCTCGATCTTCGCGCGGTTGCGGACGATTCCGGCGTCTTGCATCAAGCGTTCGACGTCCTTCTCGCCGAAGCGCGCGACCTTCTCCGGGGCGAAGCCGCGGAAGGCTTTCCGGAAGTTTTCGCGTTTGCGGAGGATGGTGATCCAGGACAGTCCGGACTGGAAGGATTCGAGGCACAGGCGTTCGTACAACTCGGCCTCGCCGTGCAGCGGGACGCCCCACTCCTTGTCGTGGTACTCCGCGTAGTCCGGGGACGAGTTGCCCCAGCTGCATCGGGCGATGCCATCCTCGCCCAGCAGGTCCGTCATTGTTCCCCCATTGAATAGTTCTCCGCGAACCTCGCGAACTGGCGCAGCGAATGCCGCACCCCGAGCGCGAACGCCGGGCGCGCCAGCGGCCAGCCCGCGCGGCCGAGGAGTCCGAACGGCAGCTTGAGGTGTTCGGCCCACACGAACGTGCAGTGTCCCGCCCCCTTCGACAGCACCTGGAACACCCCGGTTCCCTGCACGAAGCTGCCGAGGTGGCGCACCGTGCAGCGCAGCGGCGGCTCCCAGGCGGTGATCTCCATGGTGTCGGTGAAGCCGATTCCCGCGACGCCGGTGAAGGCCGCGAGCTTCGAGCCGACGCTGCGTCCGTTGCCCTCGACGACCCGCACCGACGTGCCGAGCATCCACTCGCCTTGCCGGGCCCAGTCGGTGAGCGCGAGCCAGGTCGTGCCTGCTGGCGCCGCGACGTCGACCGACAGCACCAGGTCACTCACCCGTCGGCCTCCGGTGCGCCGCCTCGCGCGGCTGCTGCGCGGCTTCGAGCCGGGCGACGCGTTCGCGCAGTTCGTCCAGTTCCACGCCGGTCCTGCGCAGCACCCAGTCCACTTCGGACATCTTGTAGCCGCGGAACACCAGCTGGAAACGCACCTGGCGGACGTCCTCGCCCGTGATGTCCTCGGCGGGCAGGCGGGTGGGCGAGCTGCCCGGCGGCAGCGGCGCCAGTTCCTCGCCCCGGCCGAACACCACAGCGGCCAGGAGGAACACCACGGCGGCCACCAGCAGCATGACTACGAGGTAGATCAGCGCGGTCGTCACGCGACGATCGTGGCACACCGCCGCCAGGAACGTCGCGCTAGCACGACAAGTCGGAACGACAGGATCACCCACGAAACCATCAGCAGCCCGCACGGCCCGCTGAGGAACAGCCTCGCCGCGTCGACCACTCCGGTCGCTCCGATCAGCAGCAGCACCGAGAACAGGTTGAGGCCCACGGCGATCGCGCCGAGCACCCGGCAGACCCGCGCCGTGCGCGCGCCGTCGAACCGGCGGCTCAGCCACCGCGTGGCCGCCAGCGCGAGAAGGCCGACGAAGGGCACCGCGTAGATCGCGGCGTGGGTGAACTGCGTGACGTACAGGTACCAGCCGGGGTTCGGTGTGGTCAGCCGCGACCAGGAACCGTAGGTGAAGATGCGGGCCACCTGCCACGACGTCTCCATCACCGGCACGCCGAACACGAGCAGCCACAGCATCCGCACGCCGTTGTGCATGCTCAGTTCCGCCTGGTAGTCGCCGGCGACCTCGCGGATCTGACCGAAATCCGCTACCGCGCGGCGTTGCGCTTCGGTCTCGCTCCAGCCGCCCTCGCGGTACGCCTCAGCCGCGTCGAGCAGACCGTCGCGTGCTTCGGCGAGCAGATCCGCCTTCGCGCCCCGGCGGCCGACCAGCGCGCGGTCCAGTTCGGCCAGGTAGCCGTCGATGGGGCTTGTCTTCGTCATCGCTCCGGTCATGGTTCCAGCACTCCGCCGATCACCGTGGTGAACTCCCGCCACTGCGCCCGCTCCGCGGTCAGTGCCTGCTGCCCGGCGCGAGTGAGCCGGTAGGTGCGCCGTTTGCGACCGGACACCACGTCCCATTCACTGGCCAGCCAGCCTGCGCGCTCGAGCCGGCGCAACGCCGGGTACACCGTGCCGGTGGGCAGGTCGAGCGCTCCGTCGCTGCGCAGCGCCAGCGCCTCGATGATCGCGTAGCCGTGCAGCTTGCGGCCGTCGAGGACGGCCAGCAGCAACGCGTCGAGGTGTCCGCGCAACGTGTCCGCTTTCATAGGTGGGCAGTCTACTCATCTTGACCTTGGCAGGCTAATCGCCTTGGTCGGCGGAACCGTCCGGGAAAAACCCTGAGATAACCCGGATCTCATGGGTTTCGCCGCTACATGTAGCCGTACTACGTATAGGCTCTGCCGGCATGGACCCACTGCCGATCGCGAGACTCCAGTTCGCGACCACAACCTCGTTCCACTTCCTGTTTGTGCTGCTCACCCTGGGTTTGGTGACCATGGTGGCGATCATGCAGACCCGCGCGACGATCCGTGGCGAGGAGCAGCAGCACCGGATGACCGCGTTCTGGGGACGCCTGTACGTGGTCAACTACGCACTCGGAATCGTCACCGGAATCGTGATGGAATTCCAGTTCGGGATGACCTGGACCGGACTGTCCGCGTTCGCCGGGGACGTTTTCGGCGCGCCGCTCGCGATCGAGACGCTGGTGGCGTTCTTCCTGGAATCGACGTTCCTCGGATTGTGGATCTTCGGCCGCGGCCGGATGAACAAGTGGCTGCACCTGGCGGTGTTGTGGCTGGTCACGCTGACCGCGTACGCCTCGGCGCTGTTCATCATGGTCGCCAACTCGTTCCTGCAGAACCCGGTCGGTTCGCGGATGGAGAACGGTGTGCTGCGCCTGGACGACTTCGGCGCGCTGTTCACCAACCCGGCACTGGTCGCGTCGCTGCCGCACGTGCTCGGGGCGGCGCTGCTGACCGGCGGGTTCTTCGTGACCGGGGTCAGCGCGTACCACTTCCTCAAGCGCACCAGCGAGATCGGCTTCTTCCGCAGCTCGCTTCGGATCGGCGTCGTGACGTCACTGATCGGCAGCGTGCTGGTGATCCAGGCCGGGTTCGCACAGTTCGCCGAGGTGGCCAGCTATCAGAACGGCAAGTTCAACGGCGCGGTGGGCGTCGGGCTTCCGCTCGGGATGATGATCATGCTCGGCTTCTTCGCGTTCTTCGCGTCGCTCATCGGCACGCTGCTGTTGTTCCGCGACCTGCTGCTGCGGGCGCGGCCGGTGCTTCTGCTGATGGTGCCGGGAATCGCCGTGCCGTTCGTCGCCGCGATCCTGGGCTGGCTGGTCCGCGAGATCGGGCGTCAGCCGTGGCTGGTGTGGGGCAAGCTGCGCACTGCGGACGCGGTCGCCGGCGTCAGCGGCGGGCAGATCCTGTTCTCCTTTATCGCTTTCACGCTGTTGTTCGTCGTGCTCGCCATCGCCGACTGGGTGTTGCTCGCCCGGATCGCCAAACGCGGTCCGGCGGTCGCCGCGGCGGAAACCGAACTTCCCGTCCTGAGTGGAGTGTGACCCGTGGTGACGATCTGGTGGGGTGTGCTCGGACTATTGCTGGGCGGCTACTTCGCGTTGGCCGGCTACGACTACGGCGTCGGGATGGTGCTGCCCGCGCTGGCCCGCGACGAGGCCGGGCAACGGCGGGTGCTCGGCGCGGCCGGCCCGTTCTTCCTGGCCAACGAGGTGTGGCTGGTCGCGGCGGTCGGCGTGTTGTTCGGCGCGTTCCCGCATCTGGAGGGTCGGGTGTTCGCCGGGGCTTACGTGCTGGTCGTGCTGTTGCTGCTGGGATTGGTCACGTTCACCGCGGCGGTCCAGCTGCGGAGCCGGCATCCGGAGGGCAACCGGCGCGGCTGGACGTTCGCCATTACCGCGGGCGCGCTGGTCACAGCGGTCTCGTGGGGATTGTTCCTCGGCAACCTGGTGCGCGGGCTGCCGCTCGACGCGCAAGGCCGTCCGGTGGATGACGTCCTGGCGCTGTTCAATCCGTACGCGGTGTTGTGGGGGCTCGGGTTTGTCGCGCTGTTCTGCTTGCAGGGTCTGGTTTTCCTTGCCGTGCGCGGTCCGGCGGAAATCGCTGGGCGGGTTCGGCGGCTGACTCGGTCGTTCCTGGCTCCGGTCGGGGTCTTCCTGGTGATAGCAACGGTTTGGGGAGCTTTCTCCGGCGGTTCCTGGGCCGGGCTGGTCGTGGTAGCCATCGCCTTCGCGGCTTATCTGACCATCCTTTTCGGACTCAGTCGGCCGCGGTTGGCCCTGCCCGCCGCGATGCTGCTGAGCGCCTGCCCGGCGTTGCTGGCCGGCGTACTGCGGTTCCCGGTCGTCTTGTCGTCCACGACGGGCTATCAGCTGACCGTCGAGCAGGCCGCCACCACGCCGGACATGGCCGCGGTGATCGGCTGGTTCGCGGCACCGGCAATCCTCGTGCTGATCGCTGTGCAGTGGCTGACCTGGAGGGCACATCGGCAGCCGGTTGACGAAAAGTCGTTGCTGCACTTCTGAAGGAGCCTCGCCATGCCCGTCCTACCCGGTCTCCGCGGTTACCTCACAGCGCTCGGCGTGCTGGGCGTCGCCGCCGCCGTCACCGTGCTCGTCCAGGCGGACGGGCTGGCGACACTCCTCACCGGCGGCGGTGTTTCGATAGCATTGTGCGTCGCAGTCGGGGCGCGGATTCTGCTCGTCTTCGTACAGGGTTTGCTCACCAGCCGCTTCACCGCGTCGGCGCAAGCGGGTCTGCGTCGCCGGTTGCTCGACGCGACCGGCGACCCCGGCGTGACCGCCACCCGAATCACCAAGGGCGTGGACGCCACCGCGACCTACCTCACCGGATACCTGCCCGCGATGGTGTTGTCCGTACTGGTTCCGATCGCAGTACTGGCAAGGCTTTTCACCGAAGACCTGACCTCCGCGTTGATCGTAACCGCGACCGTTCCGTTGATCCCGATCTTCGGCGCGCTGATCGGTGCCCACACGAAAGCGCGTACACAGTGGACACTCCTGACGCGACTGGGCGGACATTTCCTCGACGTCGTCCGCGGTTTGCCGACGCTCAAGCTGTTCGGCCGCGCACAAGCTCAGACCCGCATCGTGCGCGAGATGGCCGACGCGCACGCCGACGCCACCATCAGAACGCTAAAGGTCGCCTTCCTGTCCGCGTTGGTGCTCGAACTGGTCGCTACCCTGTCGATCGCGCTTGTCGCAGTTCCGATCGGATTCCGGCTGTTGTCCGGCTCGATGACCGCCCACGCCGCGATGCTGATCCTGGTCCTTGTCCCCGAGGCGTACCTGCCGCTGCGCGCCGCCGGAGCGAAGTTCCACGCTGCCGCCGAAGGACTCGCCGCGTTAAAGGAGATCCTGACCGCCCCAACGGCCGTGCGCCGCTCCGGTACCCAGACGCGTCGCCTCGGTCCGCCGGAGGTTGTTTTCGATCGCGTTTCCGTGCACTACGGCGAAACCTGCGCACTGTCCGAAGTGGACATGACAATTCGCTCCGGCGAACACCTCGCTCTGGTCGGGCCGAGCGGTTCCGGCAAATCCACCCTGCTCGCCGTACTGCTGGGCTTCGTCCAGCCGACGTCCGGCCAAGTCCTGATCGACGGTATCGACCTGCGCACCCTCGACCACTCGTCCTGGTTGCGCGACACCGCGTGGCTGCCGCAACGCCCGACGCTCTTCCGAGGCACCCTCAAGGAAAACACCGGCGGACGTCGAGTCGACGACATCGTCGCCGATCTCCCCGACGGCTACGCGACCCAGGTCGGCGAACTGGGCGCCGGGCTGTCCTCCGGACAACGGCAACGCGTCGGCTTAGCCCGTGCTCTCTCCCGCACCGAAGCCGGACTCGTCCTGCTGGACGAACCCACCGCCCGGCTAGACGCACGTACCGAAGCAACTGTGCTGGCAGGCGCTAGGAAACTGCTGCCCGGCCGTACCGCGCTCCTGGTCGCGCACCGCCCGGCGCTGGCAGCACTCGCGTCGCGGACGGTCGAACTCAAACATGGGGTGACAGTATGAAACTCGTCCGCGCGACCCTGCTCGCCGTCGGGGCCGAACTTGCCGGGCTCGGGCTGACCGGCACCGCGGCGTGGCTGCTCATGCGCGCCGCCGAACAACCTCCGCTCGCCGCGCTCACGCTGGCGATCGTCGCCGTGCGAGTCTTCGCGCTGGCCCGCGGCGGGCTCCGGTACGCCGAACGCCTTGCCGGGCATGACGTTGTCCTCCGCTACCTCGGCTCGTTGCGGACCCGGGTGTACCAGGCCCTTCTCCCCCGCCGCGTCGCCGAACACTCCGGCGCGGACCTGGTCACCCGCCTAGTGTCCGATGTGGACGCAGTGCAGGACGCCGTCCTCCGGCTCGCGCTGCCGGCCGCGGTCGCGGGAACCGTCGGTCTCGCAGTGGTGATTTTCGCTGGCCTGGTAAGCCTTCCGCTCGCTGGAGCCGTCCTGATCGGACTCATCGCGACAGGACTACTGCTGACACTCAGAGGAAAGCCCAGCGAGCGACAAGAACTTGCCGAACGCACGGTAGAACTCGTCCTCGGCCGCCACGAACTGATCGCCTACGGCTGGGAACAACGCGAGAAAGAGCGCGCCGCCACAGTCATCCAAGAGCTAGCGGACGACTCCCGCCGCACCGGCTGCCGCCTCGCCCTGGTCACGGCTGCCGCAGTGGCCGTGCAATTCGCGACCACCGCCGCGGTCGCGCTGCTCAGCCCGGCGAGCATCCCGGTCACCGCAGCCCTCACCCTGACCACGATGGCCCTGTTCGAGCTGGTCCTGCCGCTGCTCGCCGCCGCCGAACGAATCCCCGACCTCCGGGCGTCGCTGAGCCGAGTACGCGCCGTCCTCGCCGCCCCGCCACCAGCCCCGGAACCCGAGCCCGGCCCCGGGCATTTCCGGCTGACCAACGTCGGCGTACAGCATCCCGGCCGCCGAGCCGCGCTCGACGGCATCGATCTCGACCTGCCGCCCGGTACCCGCCTAGGCATTCTCGGCCCGTCCGGAGCCGGAAAAACCACCCTGCTGCACGTCCTGCTCGGCTTCGTCTCCCCTACATCCGGTTCGGTCACCGTCGACGGCCGTCCGGTGGCCGGACCGCACCCCGCCGTGATCTCCGGAGCTCTCGCCGACGCACACGTCTTCGCCACGACCGTCCGGGAAAACCTGCTGCTGGCCAACCCGGAAGCCACCGACGACGACCTGCGCGCCGCCTGCGAAACCGCCGGTTTCGACCTTCCGCTGGACCGGGACACCGGCCAGGACGGCGACGCCCTCTCCGGCGGTCAACGGCAACGGCTGATCCTCGCCCGCGCCGTACTCGCCGCACCGCCGGTACTGGTCCTCGACGAACCGGTGGAAGGACTCGACCCCGCACACGGCGACGAAATCCTGGCCCGAGTTCTCGCCCAGGCCAGGGGCACCGTCGTGCTGGTGACACACCGGCCCGAGCACGTCGCCGGATTCGACCGGATCCTCACGCTGGAAGACGGGCGGCCAGCACTTCAGCAGCTCACCCTTCCCGCGTGAGCTGGATCAGCGGGTCCATCGGGTCGAGGTGGAGCATGTCGTTGGCGTCGATGTGCGGTTGCGAGTCCGGCGAGCCCCGGAGGAGCGCGACGAAGACGTTGGTGAGCCGGACCCGTCCGCCGCCGAGATGGGCGACCCCCTTCGGCTCGTCGAGACCGGCCAGCCACTCGGCTTGCACCGGGTGCATCGTGGCGAGGTAGGTCCCGGTCCGGCCGGAACGGATTTCGCGGTCGGCCAGTACATCGCCCCAGCGGGCGAGCGTGAGGATCTCGTCGATCGAGAGCCGGAGGTCGTCGTTTCCCCCGTGCTCCATCGTTTTGTAGCCAGCTCGGCGGGCGATTCCGCCGAGCCAGTAGCTGGAGTCGTCGCCAGGCACGCTTCGGTAGACCGTCTGCCACACGGGACGCCGGTGATACGGATGCGGAGCCAGCTCGGCCCAGCCGATCGGGAACCCGCCCCGGCTGCCGTCGTCCGCGCAGACCCGCACGGTGTTCTTGTCCGGCCGCTGGAGAACCAGATTGCGCGATTTCACCCAGTTCGCAGTGCCGGGGTCCAGCTGGTCTTTGGCCACGTCCATCGCCCCCGCGAGTCGCATCGGATCGGTCCTGGAACGTAGCTCGCTCCGATGACATCTCGATGAATCGCGCCGTTTGTGTCCTATGTGGACGCTACGGCTGCCGGGCGGCCAGGACGTCCCGCATCGGCGGGCGGTCCACCACCGGCACGTCCGTCACGTCCGGCACCCACTCCCCGGACACCTGCACGAACTGCGTGAACCGTGCCGCCTCCGCACTCGGCATCCCGCAGCGCGCCAGCGCGGTGCCGAGGATCTGCCTGGCCATCACGCCGAGCTGCAGCAGCGACCGGTTGCGGTGTTTGCGCACGCCGAGGTTGACCTGAGCCAATCCGTCGAGGCCGTAGCGCTCCTCGGCGTCAAGCAGCAGTCCGATCTCCACGCCGTACCCGCCGGCGAACGGCACCGACTCCAGGAACTCGCGCGTTCCCGCGTACTCGCCGCCCAGCGGCTGCACCAGCTCCCCCAGCGCCGGGCGCAGCGCGGACAGCACCGGCCGCGCCAGCAGCTCGGTGACCCGTCCGCCGCCGGTGCTCTCCAGCCGCAGCGGACGGCGGTAGAAGCCTTTCACCAGGTGCACGCCGTCCTCGGTGAGCAGCGGGCCGAGCAGCGACGGCACGAACGCCGGGTCCGGGTCGACCAGGTCGGAGTCCAGGAACACCAGCACGTCGCCGGCCGTCGCGGCCAGCGAGCGCCACAGCACCTCGCCCTTGCCAGGGCGCGGGGCCAGCTCCGGCAGGACGTCCTCGCGCCGCACCACGCGGGCTCCCGCGGCCGCCGCGACCTCGGTTGTCGCGTCCGTGGAGCCGGAATCGACGACCACCAGCTCGTCGACCACTCCGCCGAGCAGCGGGCGCACCGACGCCACCACGATGCCGACGGTTTCTTCCTCGTCCAGCGCCGGCAGCACGACCGACACCGTCCGGCCGCGTTTGGCGGCGAGGATGTCCTCGACGCTCCACCCCGGCTCCTGCCAGGTGCGACGGTGAAACCAGCTCATGGAGGCGATCGTGCCATGCTGGGGCAGGTGCCCGATCCTCCGGAGGGAGAACCCTTGCTGCCGCTGCTCGTCCGTTTCGTGCTCGGACCGCTGGTCCGCGCGCTGTACCGGCCCCAGGTCGAGGGCGTGGAGAACATCCCCGAGGACGGCCCGGTCCTGCTCGCCTCCAACCACCGGGCGGCGCTGGACACCGGTGTGATCACGTTCACCACGCCGCGGCAGGTCCGGTTCCTCGGCAAGGCCGAGTACTTCACGGGCAAGGGGCTCAAGGGCCGGTTCATCGCGAAATCGCTGGACGCGCTCGGCTACATCCCGGTCGAACGCGGCAACGCCCAGGCCGGGCTCGCCGCGCTCGAAGCGGGCCGCAAGGTGCTCACCGACGGCGGCGTGTTCGCGATCTACCCGGAAGGCACCCGCTCGCTCGACGGACGGCTGCACCGCGGGCACACCGGCGTCGCCGCGCTCGCGCTGTCCACCGGCGCCAAGGTGGTTCCGGTGGCGTTGTTCGGCACCGAGGGGATCCAGCCGAACGGCGCGAAAATCCCGCGGCCAGCCAAAATCCGGGTCCGGTTCGGCCAGCCGCTGGACTTCTCCCGGTACGAGGGCCAGGACTCGTCCTCGGCGATCCGCCGGTCGGTGACCGACGAGATCATGTACGCCATCCTCGAACTCTCCGGACAGGAATACGTCGACACCTACCACAAGCGGCCGGACGAAAAAGCGTCGTAACGCGTTATCCGACCGAACGGCTCATGATGTCGACCAGCTTTTCGGCGTCGGAGGCGACGGTGATCAGCTGCCGGGTTTCCGGACGAAGGAACCCCTTCTCCAGCATCTGATCGGCGAACGCCACCAGCGGCGAGTAATACCCGGCCACGTCGAGCAACCCGATCGGCTTGCGGTGAATGCCGAGCTGCGCCCAGGTCCACACCTCGAACAATTCCTCGAGCGTGCCGACCCCGCCGGGCAACGCGACGAACGCGTCCGACAGCGCGGCCATTTTCGCTTTGCGCTGGTGCATGTCGGCGACCACGTGCAATTCGGTGAGGCCGCCGTGCGCGATTTCCACGTCCGACAGCACTTCCGGGATCACGCCGATCACTTCGCCGCCGGCCTCGAGCGCGGCGTTGGCCACCACGCCCATGGTGCCGACGCTCGCGCCGCCGTAGACGAGGCCGATTCCCCGCTGTGCCAACAGTTTTCCGACCCCGGCCGCCGCCTCGGCGTACTCCGGTGAAAACCCCTGCGCCGAACCGCAGAACACACAGATCCGCATCAGTGCGTGTCCTCCCAAGCCTGGTAAGAATCCTGCACGACCCGCACCGCGTCGTCGATGTCGTCGGTCAGGTGCAGCAGCTGGAGATCCTTCTCGCCGATTTTCCCGCCCTCGAGCACCGATTTCGAGATCCAGTCGTACAGCCCGCCCCAGTATTCGGTGCCGAACAGCACCACCGGGAATTTGGTCACCTTCTTGGTCTGGACGAGCGTGAGCGCCTCGAACAGTTCGTCGAGCGTGCCGAATCCGCCCGGAAGACAGATGAACGCCTGCGAGTACTTGACGAACATGGTCTTGCGCGCGAAGAAGTAGCGGAAGTTCACGCCGAGGTCGACCCACGGGTTGAGGCCCTGCTCGAACGGCAGCTCGATGCCCAGCCCGACGGAGAACCCGCCCGCCTCGTTCGCGCCGCGGTTCACCGCTTCCATCGCGCCCGGACCGCCGCCGGTCATCACCGCGAACCCGGCTTCGGCGAGCGCGGCGCCGATCTTGCGGCCCAGTTCGTACTCCGGGTTGTCGCGTTTGGTCCGCGCCGAACCGAACACGGTCACCGCGCGCGGAACCTCGGCCAGTGCACCGAACCCCTCGACGAACTCGGCCTGGATGCGCAGCACGCGCCACGGGTCGGTGTGCACCCAGTCGCTCGGTCCTCGCGAATCGAGCAGCCGCTGATCGGTCGTGCTGCCCTGATCGCGCCGATCGCGCCGGAGCACCACCGGGCCCTTGTGCCGCTCCACCGGACGTTCGGGGTACTGGCCGTCGGGAAATTCAGACTGTTCGCTCACCAGCCAAGCCTACGGGCCGATCGGCCGCGGCGGGCGCCCGCGTAGGCACCAGAGCGTGACGGATCGGTTGCCCGCGCCTGAACGCGGGAAAGCGGACCACCAGCGGGTTCCGGTCCTCCTACCAATGGCCGGTTGTCAGGAACTACCGACGAAAGTCGCCCGGCCCGTCCCGAATCGGAGTTTTCCCTGCTACGAGGCCACTTGCGAGGAATAGTCCTGATCGCCCCCAGGGTCCCGCTGGTCCGTTCAGCGCATTGACCACCCCCGTGAGCGCTCTTTTACTCACGGTGTCCGCGGCCTGATCAGCCCAGCTCAACGCGTTGCGCTTTTCCCCATCGTGTACCCCGAAAGGACTGTCGATGACGTCCAGAAGAGGGCTCGCTACCGGCATCGCAAGTGTCGCCGGTCTCGCCCTTTCCCTGCTCGCGCTGCCGGTGACCTCGGCATCCGCGGCCCCCGCCCAACCTTCCGCAGACCCGCAGGCCACCGCGATCGCGGCCGCCGACCGGGCCGCCGCCGCCGGCGCGGTCGGGCTCCGCAAGAGCTCGGCCGAGAGCCTGCACCGCGTCAGCACCACCCTGGGCGACGCCGGGCTGTATTACAACTCCTACGAGCGCACCTACGACGGCCTCCGGGTCGTCGGCGGGGATGCGGTGATCGTCGCCGACGGAGCGGGCCGCGTGCGCGGCACCGATTCCGCCGAGAGCGCGGCCATCACCGTGGGCACCACGCCTGCTGTCGACGCGGCGCGCGCGGCTTCGGTCGCCCGCGGCCAGTTGCCGACCGTGAGCAAGGTGAGCAAGCCTGATCTGGTCGTTCTCGGTGGCGCACAGCCGAAACTGGCCTACGAGGTCGTCGTCGCGGGCCGTACCGCGAAGGCGCCGAGCAACCTGCACGTCTTCGTCGACGCCGCGACCGGCAAGGTCCTCGACCAGCGCGACGACGTGAAGGCCGAGAGCCCGGCCAAGACCGGGACGAACGCCGCGGCCCCGCTGGCGGCGGGCACCGGCAACAGCTACTACGCCGGCCAGGTCAGCATCGACACCACCGGTTCCGGCAGCTCGTACTCGATGCGCGACCCGGGACGGCCGGGCATCAGCTGCGGCCGCGAGGGCGGCTCGGTGTTCACCAAGTCGTCCAACAACTGGGGCAACGGGTCCGGCACGGACCTCGAAACCGGCTGCGTCGACGTGCTCTACACGGTGCAGACCGAGTGGAACATGCTCAAGGACTGGCTGGGCCGCAGCGGAATCGACGGCAACGGCAACGGTTTCCCGGCGTCGGTCGGCCTGAACGACGTCAACGCCTACTGGGACGGCTCGTCCACCCACTTCGGGCACTCGCAGGACAACCAGCGCCAGGCGACCACGATGGACGTGGCGGGCCACGAGTTCGGCCACGGCATCTTCCAGAACACGCCGGGCGGCGCGGGTTCGGGCAACGAGAACGGCGGGCTCAACGAGTCCACCGGCGACATTTTCGGCGCGCTGACCGAGTTCTACGCGAACAACCCGGTCGACAAGCCGGACTTCGAGGTCGGCGAGGGCGTCAACCTGGTCGGCCGGGGCCCGATCCGCTACATGTACGACCCGTCGAAGGTCGGCGACCCGAACTGCTACTCGTCGTCGATCCCGAACACCGAGGTGCACGCCGCCGCGGGCCCGCAGAACCACTGGTTCTACCTGCTTTCCGAGGGCACCTCGCCGTCGGACGGCCAGCCGACGAGCCCGACCTGCAACAACAGCAGCGTCACCGGCATCGGTGTCCAGAAGGCCGGCAAGATCTTCTACAACGGCCTGCTGCACAAGACGTCGTCCTGGAACCACAAGGCGGCCCGCAAGGCCACCCTGCAGGCGGCGGTCGACCTGTTCCCGGGCAGCTGCACCGAGTTCAACGCCACCAAGGCGGCGTGGGACGCGGTTTCGGTCGGCGCGGTCTCCGGTGAAGCCACCTGCAGCGGCGAACCGCCCAAGGACAACGACTTCTCCGTCGCGCTCTCGCCGACGACCGCGACTGTCCAGCCTGGACAGTCGGCCACGTCGACGGTGACCACCAAGATCACCAACGGCAACGCGCAGTCGGTGAAGCTGACCGCGAGCGGCCTGCCCTCGGGCGCCACCGCGACGTTCAACCCGGCGACCGTGCAGTCCGGCGGCACCGCGACCCTGACGATCGCCACCACGGCGAGCACGCCGAACGGCACCAGCAAGGTCACGATCACCGCCACCGGCGCGAACGCCACCCACACCGCCGACTTCACGCTCACCGTGGGCAGCGGCAACCCGGGCGGCTGCGGCGGCGTGACGGCGTGGGACTCGAACAAGTTCTACGGTCCGGGCGACGTCGTCTCGTACAAGAGCCACAAGTGGACCTCGTCGTGGTACTCCGTCGGCGCTGAGCCGGGTGCGCCCGGTTCCTGGGCCGTCTGGACCGACAGCGGGGCCTGCTGACGCAGTAATCGCTCCCTAGTTTGACCTGGACCAGCCGGGCACGGCGCCTCGTGCCCGGCTGGTCCGCGTCTATCCACTTGTCCAGACCACCTGGCGTGAATTTGTCTAGACCATACGATCGGGGGTAGGCATCCCCCGGGCCGCCGCTTACCGTTGCGGCAACACCGTTATCGGGGACGGGAGCCGTGATGTTCGGTCGGAAATCGCGTTGGTTCGGGACCGCCGTGGCGGCCCTGCTCGCACTGCCGCTCGCGGGAGTCGCTTCCGCCTCAGCGGCCGCCGCGCCGCAATCTGACACCTGCGCGGTGAAGCCGAGACCGTCCGGCTCAGTGCTGCAAGGCTATTGGGAAAACTGGGACGGCGCCTCGAACGGCGTGCACCCCGGCATGGGCTGGGTGCCGATCAACGATCCCAGCATGGCCGCCCACGGGTACAACGTCATCAACGCCGCTTTCCCGGTGATCCTTTCCGACGGCACCGTGCAGTGGGAAGACGGCATGGACGCCACGGTGAAGGTCTCCACGCCTGCTGAGATGTGCGCGGCCAAAGACGCCGGAGCCACCATCCTGATGTCGATCGGCGGCGCGGCGGCGGGCATCGACCTGTCGTCCAGTTCGGTCGCCGACAGGTTTGTGAGCACCATCGTGCCGATCCTGAAGAAGTACAACTTCGACGGAATCGACATCGACATCGAAACCGGCCTGTCGAGCAGCGGCGACATCAACTCGCTGTCCGCCTCGCAGGCGAACCTGGAACGCATCATCGACGGCGTACTGTCGCAGATGCCAGCCGGCTTCGGCCTGACCATGGCCCCGGAAACCGCTTACGTCACCGGCGGTTCGGTCACCTACGGCTCGATCTGGGGCGCATACCTGCCGATCATCAAGAAGTACGCCGACAACGGCCAGCTGTGGTGGCTGAACATGCAGTACTACAACGGCTCGATGTACGGCTGCTCCGGCGACAGCTACGAAGCCGGGACCGTGCAAGGCTTCACCGTGCAGACGCAGTGCCTGGACAAGGGCCTCACCGTACAGGGCACGACCATCCGCGTCCCACTGGAAAAGCAGGTCCCCGGCCTCCCCGCCCAGCCAGGCGCAGGCGGCGGCTACATGAGCCCCGGCCTGGTTTCGCAGGCCTACCAAAGCGTTCCCGGCATCAAGGGCCTGATGGACTGGTCAATCAACTGGGACGGCTCGAAAGGCTGGTCCTTCGGCGACAACGTGAAGTCGCTGCAAGGCCGCTAATACCGCTGTGGGCCGGGGTGCTGCGCACGGCGCCGCCCCGGCCTCAGCTCACACTTCGGCAAAAGGGCCACCCTCCTCAGGGTTCCCCTCACGACCACCCCGGTCCGTGAAGGGCTCCTTGAGGGAATCTAATTCCCTCAAGGAGCCCTTCAC
>NZ_JBSHAM010000113.1:0-23509 GCF_053611505.1 Amycolatopsis sp. NPDC054798
TCCCTGAGGGAATCTGATTCCCTCAGGGAGGCCCTCACGGACCGCAAACCCGACCCCGGCAGCGGCCCACAGCGAGTAATTCAGTTGCCCCTTCCCGTTCGGGCAGCCGAGTATTCCGGCCATGACCATCGAACCCGCCCGTCGCTGTCCGTCCCGCTGTCTCGCCGTGCCCGGCAAGCAGCAGACGGCGCAGGAAGGAGCTAGCCGGGCAGCGCGATGAGCGCCGCGCTGGTCGCGGGGCTCATCGCCGGGTACGGGATCGCCATGCCGGTCGGTGCGATCGGCGTCTACCTGGTGGAACTCACCGCTCGCACGTCGTGGCGGGTCGGGGCGGCCGCGGCGCTGGGCGTGGCCACCGCGGACGGCGTCTACGCCGTTCTCGCCACCGCAGGCGGTGCCGCGCTGGCCCCGCTGCTCGCTCCGATCACCACTCCCCTGCGCCTGACCTCCGCCGCCGCGCTGTTCGTCCTCGCCGTCTGGACGGCGGTCCGGGCGATCCGGCGCTACCGATCCGCCGAAACCCTTTTGCCGGCAACGGAACCACATCCGCTGCGGGCGTACGCGACCCTGCTCGGCCTGACCTTGCTCAACCCGTCCACCGTCATCTACTTCACCGCGCTCGTCCTCGGCGACCGGCCAGCCAACGGCACCGTGTTCGCCGCTGCTGCGTTCGCTGCTTCGGCCAGTTGGCAACTGCTGCTGGCGATCGGCGGAGCGTTGCTCGGACGCGGCCTCACCGGTCCGCGCGGACGGCTCGGCACCGCTTTGCTGTCCAGCGCGGTGATTCTCGTGCTGGCGGTGCGGCTGCTCTGAACGGAAATCACGCAGGCGGCTGCCATGAGCGCAACGGCCGGAGCAGAGCCGTTTTCTTGTAGTGGTGACCGGCCATCCGCCGGAGAATGTCGTCAAGGGTGACCACGGCTTCGACGATGTGCGGTCCCTTGTTGAGCATCACGCATTCGGCGCGGACACCCATCGCGGCGTCGGTGATCTCGGCACGGGAAGGGCGGCCGGTGCGGGCCAGCTGGTCGAGTACCTGGGTGGCCCAGATGACCGGCAGGTGCGCGGCCTCGCACAGCCAGAGGATTTCTTCCTGCAGTTCGGCGAGCCGTTCGTAGCCGCATTCGACCGCGAGGTCGCCGCGGGCGATCATCACGCCTGCCCTCGGGCGGCGCATCGCGACGAGCAGCAGCTCGGGCAGGTTCTCGAAGGCCTGCCTGGTCTCGATCTTGAGGATCACGCCCGGGTCGTCCCGCCCGCCGAGCTCGGCGAGCAGATCCTCGACGTCGGCGGCGGTACGGACGAAGGACAGCTGCACCAGGTCGGCATGGGCTCGCACGAACGGCAGGCAGGCTCGGTCGGCCTCGGTCAGCGCGGGCACGGGCAGCTCGGTCTCCGGCAGGTTGACACCTTTGCCCGCTCGCAACCGGGAACCGCCGTCGCGGGCGCTGGTGATCCGGACGGTGAGGGTGTCTTCACCGGTACCGACGACAATGCCGCCGATCTTGCCGTCGTCGAACAGCACCGGGTCGCCCGGTCGCGCCGCGTCGAAGACGGCAGGCAGGGTGCAGCCGATCCGAGGCGGTCGCTGGACTGCCACCGGGGTGCAGTCGCGAGTCAGGGTGAGCAAGTCGCCTTCGTACAAGGTGAGGAACTGCTCGATCGGAGGCAGCACACCGACTTCCGTCTCGGTGCCGTCCTCAGCCCGCAATACGGTTCCGGTGGCGAGGTAGGCGGTATGGCGGGTGGAGGCCAGCACCCCGGCCGGGCTCGCGGACGCGACGACGAGGGCGCGCTGAGCGCCGCGGGCGTCTCGGAAGCGCAACCTCTGCCCAGGACGCACTGCGCCGAACCCGGTGGAGCGAACCGGAATCGACTTGGCGTCTGGCCGCGGAGGCGCGGTCCCGGCGGTGGTAAGCCAGCACCAGGCCCGCGCGGTCGGACGGCCCAGGTCGTCGCGACGCGGCCGGAGCTTGACGACGCGCGGACCGTCGGCCAGCGGGCCGGTGCGCAGTTTCGGTCCGGCGAGATCCATCGCGATCAGGCACGGCCGTCCGGCGGCGCTGGCGGCGGCGCGGACGTGACCGGCCATCGCCTCCCATTCCGCGGGTCCGTCGTGGGCGCAGTTGATCCGGGCGAGGTCCATGCCCGCGCGGACGAGTGCGCGCGCCAGCGTCGGGTCGTGTGCGGCTTCGGTGGGCAGGGTGACCATGACGCGAGTGCGTCGCTGCGCGGGTTCGGGACCGAGCAAGGCCGTGCAGTTGCTGTTGAGGCTGCGCGGACCGCTGGTGAAATCGTTGCGGGATGGGCGTTCCTGGGGATCTCCGGCCAACGCGGCCGCGGCCGACGAGATGGCCTCCAGGCTGGCGCGTACGTGCGGTTCGCTCCGCCCCAGGGACGACAGACCGTGCTCGGCCAACCGCGTTTGGAGATCTCTCAGGTCCAACTGGCGCACCGCCCAGTAATGCGCGAGGTTGCGCGCGCCGGCGGCGTGGACAGGGGCGACTTCGCTGATTCGTGCCGACCAGTAGGACTCGGCGTCGGCGAGCACCGCGAACAAGTGCTGGATTTCTTCGGCGACCAGGGAGGATTCGTGGGCGAATGGTGCCTTCGTCACGCACCGAGCGTCCCTCGTCCGTCCGGGCCGGGCCAGGGCACCAGAGAGCTGATCGAAAAGCCTTTCGGCACTGGCGGAAGACGACGAAAGTCTCTGCCGCCAGGACCGAAGTCCGCATACCCCGCAGGTAGACGGTGTCTACTATCGAGGTGAGGCCAAGACCCTCGCCGAAGGAGTACGGATCATGCTCGCCCGTCGTTCTCCCCGTGAACGCCTCGAAATCCGGTTGGTCGTCCAGCGGCTGACCGCGAAGTTCTCCGCCGTCTACCCCACGGACTACATCGCGAACGTGGTCGACGACAGCTACCACGCCTTCGACAGCGCGCGCATCCGCGACTTCATCCCGCTGCTCACCGAACGGCGGGCCTGTCGCGAACTCGCGGAAGCGCAGCGGTTGGCAAGCTAAGAACCGACCGTGCTTTCCCTTATCTCCAGGGAAAACGGCGGCTGCACCAAACGCGGCTCAGCACTCTCGGTGCCGGCGAGGCGGCTGTGGATCAGGTCGATCGCGGCCTCGGCGATAGCCGCCTTGTCCGGCGAGATCGTGGTGAGCGCGGGCAGGCTGAACGCGCTCTCCTCGGTGTTGTCGAACCCGACGATCGCGATGTCGCCGGGCACCCGGAGCCCGTGCTCAGCCGCCGACCGCAACGCGCCGACGGCGAGCAGGTCGTTGAAGCAGAACACCGCGTCCGGCGGTTCTTCCTGTGCCAGCAAGCGTTTCATCGCCGCCGCGCCCTCGGCACGGTGGTACTTCGCCACCGGTTCCACCAGCGAATCCGCCGACGGCAAACCAGCGTCGGCCAGCGCGGCGAGATAACCGGCGAGCCGCAGCGACGACGTTCCGCGCCTGGGGTTCGCGCCGATCGCGGCGATCCGGCGACGGCCGAGCGAAACCAGATGCGACACCGCGGCGTGCGCGGCCCGCACGTTGTCGATCGCCACCCGGTCCAGCGCGACGTCCACCGCGTGCTCGCCGAGCAGCACCAGCGGGATTTTCCCTTCCGCGTCCGGGAAATCTCCCGCTTCGAGCGCTTCGGGATGCACCAGCGCGCCGTCGACCAGATGCGGGCCCAGCGAGTCCACAGTGGCCCGTTCCCGGTCGCGAGTCCCTTGCGTCTGCTCGATCAGCACGCTCCACCCGCGGCGCTGCGCGGCGGTGATCACCAGCCCGGCCATCTCGCCGAAGTACGGAATGCTCAGCTCCGGCACCATCAGCGCCAGGAACCCGGTCCGCCCCCGGCGCAGGTTGCGCGCGCCGACGTTCGGCCGGTACCCGGTCGCGGCCAGCGCCTCTTCGACGCGCCGCCGGTTCTCGGGCTTCACGAACGCGTAGCCGTTCACCACGTTCGACACGGTTTTCACCGAAACGCCCGCCAGCGTCGCGACGTCCTTCAGGGTCACGGCCACGCTGACTCCTCATCTTCTCTGCCCCAGAGCCCATCACGAGCCCGCGAAGCTCTCGGCACCAGCCCCGACGACCACGTAGTGTAGCGACGTTTTGCCTGTTTACAACGTTGTTCCAACGATGTAAAAATAGCCGGAGCTCGGCGGAGTGACGGTCGTCACGCCGCCCGAGCGGGTTGCCCCAGTCATCGGCTGCGAGGAGTCCGCCGTGTCCCCGTCCGTCCCCGCCCGCGTCGCTCTCATCGCCGGCACCGCCACCGCGCTCGTGCTCGCCGGGTGCACCAGCCGGGAGGAAACCCCGGCCGCGCAAAGCAACGGCTCCGGTCCGGCCGCCTCGGCCGCGTCCTCCGCGCCGGCCGCCGACGGCTGCACGATCGACAAGACCGGATATCCGAAGCTCGACCCGAAGACCGCGATCGTCGGCTTCTCCCAGTCGGAGAAGGAGGCGAACCCGTTCCGGATCGCCGAGACCCAGTCCATCCGCGCCGAGGCGGGCAAACTCGGCATCCCGGCCGGCCACCTGCTCACCACGAACGCGCAGAGTGATCTCAACAAGCAGATCTCGGATATCAAATCGCTGCTCGACCGGGGCGCGCAGCTGCTCATCGTGGCCCCGCTGAACTCCGACGGCCTGCAGCCCGCGCTCGACGCGGCGAAGGCGAAGAAGGTCCCGGTGGTCACCATCGACCGGCAGGTGACGTCGAAGCCGTGCACCGACTACCTCACCTTCATCGGGTCCAACTTCATCGAACAGGGCCACCGAGCAGCCGCCGCGCTCGCGAAATCCACCGGCGGCAACGGCAAGGTCGCGATCCTGCTCGGGTCCTCGGGCAACAATGTGACCACCGACCGCACCAAGGGGTTCAAGGACGAACTCGCCAAGTCTCCGGGGCTCACCGTGGTCGCCGAGCAGACCGGCGAATTCGACCGGTCCAAGGGCCAGTCGGTGATGGAACAGCTGATCCAGAGCCATCCGGACCTCACCGCGGTGTACGCGGAGAACGACGAGATGGGCATCGGCGCGGTCAACGCGCTCAAGACCGCGGGCAAGAACCCCGGCAAGGACGTCAAGGTCGTGTCCGTCGACGGCACCCGCAACGCGGTGCAGCTGATCGTGGACGGCAGCTACAACGCGGTGATCGAATCGAACCCGCGGTTCGGGCAGCTGGCGTTCCAGACGCTGCAGCAGTTCGAGGACGGCAAGCCCATCCCGCCGAGCATCGTCATCACCGACGACTCCTACGACGAATCGAACGCGGCCCAGAAGGTCGGGAACGCGTACTGATGGCGAGCACGGCCGACACCCAGGTGGCGACCATGACCGCACCGGTGCTCGAGGTGACCGGGGTGACCAAACGGTTCCCCGGCACCGTGGCCCTCGACGACGTCTCCTTCGCTCTGCGCCGCGGCGAGGTCCACGCGCTGGTCGGGGAAAACGGCGCGGGCAAGTCCACTTTGATCAAGGTCCTCACCGGCGTGTACCGGCCGGACGAGGGCCAGGTGCGCCATCTCGGCGAACCGGTCGAGTTCCGCAGGCCGATCGACGCGCAGCGCGCCGGGATCTCCACCATCTACCAGGAGGTCAACCTCGTCCCGCTGATGAGCGTGGCGAGCAACGTCTTCCTCGGCCGGGAACCGCGCACCCGCACCGGTTTGGTGGACTGGTCGGCGATGAACGAGCAGGCACGCGAACTGCTCAGCGGGTACGGGATCGACACCGACGTGCGGCGTCCGCTGCACACGCTCGCGGTCGGCGCGCAGCAGATGGTCGCATTGGCTCGTGCGGTGTCCACAAAGGCCGGTGTGGTCGTGATGGACGAGCCGACCTCTTCTCTTGAGCCACGCGAAGTGGACACGCTGTTCGAGGTGCTGGCCCGGCTGCACGCTGAGGACATCTCGGTGCTCTACGTGAGTCACCGGATGGACGAGCTTTACCGGGTGTGCGACAGCGTGACTGTGCTGCGCGACGGTCGAGTAGTCCACAGTGGACCGTTGAAGCCGTTGCCGCGAATCGAACTGGTGTCGATGATGCTCGGCCGGGAGATCCGGCAGATCCGCACTGAGGGCGTCACCGCGTTCGGCGAGGAGCATCACGCGGAGAAGGAACCGTTGCTGGAGGCCTCGAACTTGTCCGGCGGGAACAAGCTGCACGACGTTTCGGTGAGCGTGCGGCCGGGCGAGGTCGTCGGGCTGGCCGGACTGCTCGGGTCCGGCCGGAGCGAAACCGCTCGGGCGGTGGTCGGGGCTTTCCCGCTCGACGGCGGCACCGTACTGGTGGCCGGGAAACCGTTGAAACGCGGGAAGATCTCCGCCGCGATGCGGGCCGGGATCGCGCTGCTGGCCGAGGACCGCAAGGCGGACGGGATCATTCCGAACCTGTCCGTGCGCGAGAACATCGTGCTCGCCGCGCTGCCCCGGCTGTCCACTTTCGGCTTCGTCAGCCGGTCAAAACAGGACCGGGTGGTGAAGACGTTCATGGAACGGTTGCGGATCAAGGCGTCTAGCCCGGAGCAGAAGGTGTCCGAGCTGTCCGGCGGCAACCAGCAGAAGGTGCTGCTGGCGCGCTGGCTCGCCACCGGACCGAAAGTGCTGCTGCTGGACGAGCCGACCCGCGGCATCGACGTCGGGGCCAAGGCCGAGGTGCAGGCGCTCATCGACGAACTGGCCCAGGACGGGCTCGGCGTACTGCTGATTTCGTCCGAACTGGAAGAAATCCTCGACGGCGCGGACCGGGTGGTCGTCCTGCGCGACGGAAGCGTCGCCACCGAACTGGCCGGCGACGCGGTCACCGAGGACAACGTACTGGCGGCGATCGCTGCAGGGGGTGACAACGATGTCGACCGCGACACTGACGAGACCTGACCGAGCTCGCGTCACGAGCTGGCTGCAGAACTACGGCGTGTACCTGGCCGTGGTCGTACTGCTGCTGTTCAACATCGCGTTCACGCAGAACTTCCTGTCGGCGGCCAACTTCCGCACGCAACTCGTGCAGGCCGCGCCGGTGTGCATCGTCGCGCTCGGCATGGCGCTGGTGATCGGCACCGAGGGCATCGACCTGTCGGTGGGCTCGGTGATGTCGGTCGCCGCGGCGCTCGTCCCGCTGTACCTGGGGGCCGGGCCGCTGATGGTGATCGTGGTCGCGCTGATCGCCGGGGTCGTTTCCGGGCTGTTCAGCGGTTTTCTGGTGGCACAGCTCGGCATTCAGCCGATCATCGCGACACTGGCGTTACTCGTCGGCGGTCGCGGGCTAGCGCTCGTGATCGCGCACGGACAACTGGTGCAGCTGCACAACCCGGACTTCCTCGCCCTCGGCACCGGCGATGTGCTCGGAGTGCCGATCATGGTTCTGGTGGCTGCTGTTCTCTCGGTGCTGGCCGGTTTGCTGGTGCGGCGCACCACTTTCGGCCGTCACCTGGTCGCAGTCGGCGGAAACCGTCCTGCTGCGACACTCGCCGGGCTGCCGGTGAAACGCGTTCTGATCGGCGTGTACGCCATTTCCGGCGGGCTCGCAGCCATCGCCGGCGTGCTGTCCACCGCACGACTCGCCGCGAGCGACCCCAACGATCTCGGCATGCTGATGGAACTTTCCGCGATCACCGCGGTGGTGGTCGGCGGCACTCCGCTCACCGGCGGCCGGGTACGGGTGCTCGGCACGGTGTTCGGCGCGCTGCTCATGCAATTGGTGCACGCCACGCTGATCAAGCACAACCTGCCCGATTCCGCCGCGCAAATGGTGCAGGCCGCCATCATCGTCGCCGCGGTGTACGTCGCACGGGAACGGAGCACGCGATGATCGCGACCACCGCCGCCCCGCCGTCAGAACGCGGCGCGGCGTTCGCCGCGGTCCTGCAACGCCAAGGCGCGGCCGTGGTGCTCGTGCTCGGCGTTGCCGCCGCGTGGTTTGCCTTCCCGCGCTTCGGCTCCGCGGACAACCTGCGCGACCTCGCGTTGCAAAGCTCGTTCTTGGCCGTGATAGCGCTGGGCATGACGTTCGTGATCATTTCCGGCGGGATCGATTTGTCGGTCGGCTCGGTGTACGCGCTCGGCGGCGTGCTGGCCGCGTACGGTTCCCGCTACGGCCTGGTCGTCGCGATCCTGCTGCCCTTGGTCGTTTGTGGACTGATCGGCCTGATCAACGGTCTTCTCATCGCGCGCACGAAGATGGCACCGTTCATCGTCACGCTCGCCTCGCTGTTGTTCGCTCGCGGCCTCTTGCTGGCGTTGACCAACGAGGGCGCGACAACGTACAAAGTGGAGCCAGGTTCGGCGTTGCTTTGGCTGGGGCAAGGCAAGATCTTCGGCATCGGCGTACCGGTGTACCTCTCTTTGGTCCTTTTCGGACTCGGCGGGCTGCTGCTGCGCCGCACCCGGTTCGGCCAGTCGATCTTCGCGCTCGGCGGCTCGGAACAGTCCGCGTTGCTGATGGGCCTTCCGGTGGCCCGCACCAAAATCACCCTCTACACGCTCAGCGGCACGCTCGCCGGGTTCGCCGGCGTGCTCACCGCGGCGTACCTGCAATCGGGCGTCACCGTGCTCGGCGTCGGCACGGAACTCGACGCGATTTCCGTGGTGGTGATCGGCGGAACGCTGCTCACCGGCGGCGCGGGAACTGTGATCGGCACACTCGTCGGCGTGCTGCTGAAGACGCTGATCCAGAACGTCATCAACCAGGCAGGCACTCTCGATTCCAACTACCAGACGGTGGTCAGCGGCGCGTTCCTGCTGGTCGTCGTCGTGATCCAGCGGCTGCTGGCCCGTTCCCGCAGAGCCTGACCCGCGCAGTTCCATCAGTACTGATCCACCTGTAACGAGGAGGTTCGACGATGGTCCGTCCTGCCCGCAGACCCGGCCGCCTGGCCACGGTGGCCGCCGCGCTCGCCGTGGCCGTGTCCGGGTTGTCGAGTGTGCCCGCCGCCGCGGCCGATCCGCCGGCGTGGCACCGCCTCACCCCGCCCCTGACGACCCCGTGGACCGGCCAGGTTTCCCCCAGCAACGCACTTCCCGAATACCCGCGGCCGCAACTGACGCGCGACAACTGGCAAAACCTCAACGGCGTCTGGGAATTCTCCGCCGCCAAACCGGGCGACGCCCCGCCGATCAAACGCAGTCTCGGCGAACGGATCCTCGTCCCGTATCCGGTCGAATCGGCGCTGTCGGGAATCATGCGGCACGAAACGTCGATGTGGTACCGGCGGACGTTCCAGGTGCCGAAGAACTGGCACGTCGGCGGCCGGGACCAGCGGCTGATCCTGCATTTCCAGGCGGTCGACTACGACACCACGGTGTGGGTCAACGGCCACCAGGTAGCCCGGCACACCGGCGGTTACGACGCTTTCTCCGCGGACGTCACCAACGCGTTGACCACCGGGAAAGATCAGGAAATCGTCGTCGGCGTCACGGATCCCAACGACGCGGGCGGGCAACCGCTCGGCAAACAGCGCAAACCCGGGGACGGAATCTTCTACACCCCGTCGTCCGGAATCTGGCAGACCGTCTGGATGGAACCGGTGACCCCGGCCTACATCTCCCGGGTGGACACCACGCCGGACGTCGCCACCGGCTCGGTCACCGTCAACGCCGTCGTGGGCGGCCCGGTGAAACAACGCGTGCAAGCCGTCGCCTACGACCACGGCCGCGTCGTCGGCTACGCGTCCGGACCGGCGAACACTCCGTTGAAGCTCAAGGTGAACCGGCCGCATCTGTGGACCCCGGACGATCCGTTCCTGTACGACCTGCGCGTCTCACTGTCCTCTGGGGACAGTGTCAGCTCGTACTTCGGACTGCGGTCGGTTTCGATCGGAAAGGCCGCCGACGGCAAGCAGCGGATGATGCTCAACGGCAAGTTCGTGATGCAGCTGGGCCCGCTGGATCAGGGTTTCTGGCCGGACGGCATCTACACCGCGCCGACCGACGCGGCGTTGAAGTTCGACCTGGAGCAGGAAAAGGCGCTCGGGTTCAACATGGTGCGCAAGCACATCAAGGTCGAACCGGACCGCTGGTACTACTACGCGGACAAACTCGGGCTGCTGGTGTGGCAGGACATGCCCGCGATGAAGGACGACATCGACGCGACCCCCGCGGCGCAAGCGAACTTCGAATCCGAACTGCACCGGATGATCGACCAGCACCGCAGTTTCCCGTCGATCGTCACCTGGGTTCCGTTCAACGAGGGCTGGGGCGACTACGCCGTCGGCCGGATCGCCGACCAGGTCAAGGCCTGGGACCCGACCCGGCTGGTGAACGCGGAGTCCGGCGTGAACTGCTGCCGGTCCGAACCGGACAGCGGCCGCGGCGACCTCTACGACGACCACACCTACACCGGCCCCGGAACCCCCGTGCCCGACGCGAAACGCGCCGCGGTCGACGGCGAATACGGCGGCCTTGGCCTGAAGGTCGACGGACACCAATTCGACCCGGCGGGCAGTTTCGCCTACGAGATGGAACCGGACAGCGCCACGCTCACCCGCCGCTACGCCGAACTCCAGCAACGGCTGCTGCTCGCCGGACGGCAATGCGGGGTCTCGGCAGGCGTGTACACGCAGACCACCGACGTGGAAAAGGAGGTCAACGGCTTCTTCACCTACGACCGTCAGGTGAAGAAGATGGACTTCGCCGCCGTCCGGGCCGCGAACCTGTCGGTGATCAAGGGCGTTGACGGTTCTCCGCAACAAGGCCCGGTGATCCCGCCAGGCACGCCCGGCATCGACGGAATCGCCGCCTACCCGTTCGACGAGAACAGCGGCACCACCGCGGCAGACACCGTGGGCCACCACAACGCGACGCTCGTCGGCGGCGCTTCCTGGACAGCCGGGCACAGCGGTTCCGCCCTCGCCGTGAACGGCTCCGGCCAGTACGCCGACACCGGTGCCGCGCTGGCGAAGACCGACCTGAGCTACAGCGTCGCGGCATGGGTGAAGTTCAACGCGGTCGGCGACGGTTTCCAGACCGTCGTGAGCCAGGACGGCAACGACCACAGCGCATTCTTCCTGCAGTACTCCGGGGCGGACCACAAGCTGGCGTTCAGCTTCGTCGGTACGCGGGCTCTCGCCCCGATGACTCCGGAAGCCGGGCGCTGGTACCACCTGGTCGGTGTCCGCGATGCCGCTACCGGGCAGCTCGCGCTGTACGTGGACGGTCAGCTGGCCGCGTCACGCAGCGTTTGCTTGGGCGAGGCGTCGACCGGGCACACCGTGATCGGCCGAGGCAAGTACGGCGGAAACCCGGTGGACTTCCTCAACGGGGCGGTTGACCAGGCGCGGCTGTACGACCGGGCATTGTCGGCGGCGGAGGTGGCGAAGCTCTACGCCTCTTGATTGCTGAGAAGAAGCGCCTGGGCCTGCAGGTTTGCCGGTCCAGGCGCTTCTGTTTCGCGAGTTGTGATCTCGTCCGGTCCGGCGTCGGCACTATCTCCCGCACCGAGACACCCGATTGCCGGAAGGCACCCGGGCAGCCCAGCCGAACCGCGTCGAGCGCCGACAAGTGCCGTGCGTGAATCGGCTCCGATCGCTCGAATTCGTGGTGCTGCTCACCGGTAGTTGCGCCCCACGAGACGATTGTCCGGCTGCGGCTGACTGGCCTCCTGAGTCGAAACTGAAAGACCACACGATCGCGCAAGTCACCGTCGGCGCAGTGTCCGGCGTCGTGATCGGCGGAGGCGGGTACCTAAGCCTTGCCGCCGTGCTCTCCTGAGGCTTCCCGCTTCGCCCGCACCCGCCGGTAGCTCCAGATCAGCAACGCGAACAGGATCAGGCTGGACAGGATCAGGCTGGTCCCGGTGCTCCACCCGCTCAGCGGAAGCGACCGCACCGTCCCCCACACGATGCCCGCGGCCAGCAGCGCGAGCCCGGCCAGCACCGAACCGGCGATCCGCCACGGCGACGACACGCTCTCCTCGGCGGCCTGCATCGCCCGCGTCCGCACCGGGTCGACAAATCGCTGCAGCGCCGGGAACTCCGAGGCCAGCACCAGCAGCCCGGCGAGCACCAGCAGCAGTCCCGGCCCGGGCAGCACGAGCAGCACCACTCCGACGATCACCAGCGCCCCGCCGACGACCGAGAGGAGCACCCGTCGCACCGGCTTGCCCAATCCCATCGGGTCAGTGTGCCGCCCGGCTCGCGGTACTGCCAGCCGGACTGTCCATACTGGACCGCCGCGGCGGAGCGAGCGGTTTTTGTCGGTGCCGGGTGCTTAGCTGCTCAGCGTGGTCGAAGCACTGTCTGACCTCATCCGCCGATGGCAGGCGGGATGGGGCATTTCCCGAGGATTCCGTCCCGCCGAGCAAGCCCGCGGCGGGCTGCACGTCCTGCTCGGACAACCGGATCGGCATCGCGAGGTCGTCGCGTTGTCCGCCGAGCCGGACGACCTGCGCGGCCTGGCTGCCGAGGTGGCCGCGGCGTCGCGCCCGACGTGGCTGACCGTGCCGACGAACCGGCCTGAGTCAGTCGAGACGATCGTGCGCGAGGCCGGGCTGAAGCTGCGGGACGAACGCGAAGCGCTCATGACCATTCCCCTGCAGCGACATCCACCGCGCCAGACTCCAGCGCCTTACCAATGCACGACCGCCACGAGCGGGACGGTGCTCGAAACCGTGCTGCGGCATCCCGATTCGGGCGTCGCGGCGCGAGGAACCATGGCAGTGGTCGGCACCGACGCGATCGCGGACCGGATCGAAACCGTCCCCGAGCATCGCCGCCGCGGTCTCGGCAGCGTAGTGATGAGTTCTCTCGCGGAAAACGCCGTGGCGCACGGCGCGACCACCGGGATTCTCGTCGCCACCCCGGACGGGCAACAGCTGTATTCGGCGCTGGGCTGGACCACGCGCGCCACCGTCCTCATCGCCCAGAACCCGGCAGGCTGACATGGAATGGCTCACCGACACCCGGACGTCTTACGACACCGTCGCGGAGGATTACGCCACCTTCGTTCGCGATGCGCTCGGCAAGCAGCCGTATCTGCTTGCCGCACTAGGGCTCTTCGCCGAACAAGTCGGCGACGGCCCGGTAGCCGACCTCGGTTGCGGCCCCGGCCACGTGACCGCCCACCTCGCCAGCCTCGGCGTAGCCGCGTACGGCGTCGATCTGTCCCCCGGCATGATCGAAGTCGCCCGGCGCGACCATCCCGAGGTGCGGTTCGAGGTCGGCTCGCTGACCGACCCCCTGCCCGCCGCTTCGCTCGCCGGGATCGTGGCGTGGCAGTCGGTCATCCACCTGCCCGACGACCTGATCCCGGCCGTTTTCGCGAACTTCCGCCAAGCGCTTTTCCCGGACGGATTGCTCCAGCTGCTCTTCCACGTCGGCGACGAAATCCGGCTCAAAACCGAGGGCTACGGCGGCCACGCGATGAAGGTCCAGGTGCACCGCCGCCCACGGGAACGCATGACGGGCTGGTTGCGCGACGCCGGGTTCACCGTCGAGTCCGAACTGCTCCTCGGCCCGGAGACCTCGGCGCCGCAAGCGATGGTGACCGCCGTTCGAAAAGGATGAGCGGGACCGCCACGGCCGCGAGACCGGCCCCGATCAGGCATACCCAAGTGAGCGCGGCGTTCCGGGTCAAGGCGACCGCCGCGAGGAGCGGAGTGCAGCTGATACCGAGCTGAAACGCCGACACGGTCACGGCACCGGCGAGGGTCGGGGCGTCGCCCGCGACAGCGAACACGCGTCCATAGATCGCTGGATTCAGGCCGAAAGCCGCGATCCCGAGCAGGAACACCAGCGGGATCACCGCCAGAGCGGCTTGCATCGCGACGGCCAGGGCGAGGGAGAGGACCACGATGGCGATAGCTCCGGCGAGCAACGCGGCGTGCGGCCGCCGATCGGAGACGCGTCCGCCGATGGAAAGGCCGAGGAACGCCCCGACCCCGAACAACGCGAGAATCGCCGGGATCCAGACCGCGGGGACAGCCGTCACCTCCGTCAGCATCGCCGCGAGGTAGTTGAACGTGATCATGTACGCGGCGGTGGTCAGGATCGTGATCGCGTAGAGCACCCAAAGCCTCGGCCTGCGCATGGTGGCCAGCTCACCCGCCACACTCGGCCGCGCGGCCGACGCGCTGCCCGCGGGAATGCCGACGGAACATCCGACGATGCCGGCCACGGTCAGGACTGCCACGGCCCAAAACCCGCCCCGCCACTGCGTGAAGTGGCTCAAGAGAGTGCCCGCGGGCCCGCCGGCGACCATGGCGACGCTCAACCCGCTCACCACGACTCCCGACGCACGGGCGTTGCGGTCCGGGGTGACCATGCTGATCGCGGTCACCGACGCGACGGCGAAGAAGCCCGCGTAAGCGACCCCGGAGATCGCCCTGCTCACCAGCAGAATTTCGTAGTTGCCCAGCAGCCCGGCGACCAGACTCGCGACGAAGACCCCTTGGGTCGCCATCAGCGCGGTGCGCCGGGGCCAGCGCAGGCTGAGCACCGCGAACGGCGGCCCGCCGATCACCACCCCCAGCGCGAACGCGGTGATGAGATACCCGGCAGAGGAAAGCGAAACCCCGAGATCGGCAGCCGCCTCCGGCAGCACGCCCGCGAGCAGGAATTCCGCGCTCCCCATCGCGAACAAGCTGAACGCGAGCAAGTACACCCCGGTCGGCAGCCTCCTGGCTGTCGTGTCCATGCGGATCACCTCCGCCGACAGCATCCGGAGATCCGCCCGAGATCGACAACAGATGTTGCTGTTTCCGGGACACATCGGTTGACTGCGGTCATGGAGACCCAGCCCAGCGTCGACGGCGTCATCGAGCAGATCGCGCCCCGGCTGCGGCGCGCCCGGGACCGCAAGGGCGTCAGCCTGGCCGATCTCGCGCGCGCCACCGGAATCTCGACCAGCACGCTGTCCCGGCTCGAATCAGGTCAGCGCAAACCGAGCCTCGAACTGCTCCTGCCGATCACCGCGGCACTGGGCGTCCCGCTGGACGAAATCGTCGCCGCGCCGCGGATCGTCGACCCGCGGATTCCCCAGCAACCAACCGAGAAGGGCGGACGGGTACTCGTCCCGCTGTCGCGGCACCAGGGCGAGCCACGCGCCTACAAGCTGATCATCCCGGCCCACGACGAGGAACCCCACCTGCGCACCCACGACGGGCACGAGTGGCTCTACGTGCTCCGCGGCCGCCTGCGCATCCAGCTGGGAGAGCACGATTTCGCGATGGGCCCTGGCGAGGCGGCCGAGTTCGACTGCCAGATTCCGCATTGGTTCGGCGCCGCCGGCCGCGGCAGCGTCGAAGTGCTCAGCCTGTTCGGCAAGTCAGGCGAACGCATCCACCTGCGCACCGGTCGCCGTTAGGACCGGGCAACCGGTTCTAACGGCGAAATCTGGCAACCTCAGTTCCCAGCCAGCAACTGCTCGAACGACACCGACGCGTACTCGTCGTCCGGCTTCGCCTCAGGCGCCGCCGCGACCAGCTGAGCCAGCTCGCGACCAGCCCGTTCCACGCGCTGCTGCAACGCACCCGTCGCCTCGACGCTGCCCCAGTCCGACGAAGCCGCGTACACCCCCGTCGCAACCACCGTCGCTCGAAGGTAGGCGAAGAGCGGCCGCAGCGCGAAGTCGAGCGCGAGCGAATGCCGTTCCGTACCGCCCGTCGCAGCGAGCAGTACCGGCTTGCCGTCGAGCGCTTCCTTGTCCAGTACGTCGAAGAACGACTTGAATAGTCCACTGTAGGAAGCGGTGAACACCGGCGTCACGGCGATCAGCCCGTCCGCGCGCGTCACGGTGTCGATCACCTCCCGCAGTTGCGGGCTGGGGAACCCGGTGAGCATGTTGTTGGTGACGTCCACCGCGATGTCGCGGAGTTCGAACACCTTCACCGTCACGTCGTCGTCGGCCAGCGCGGCGCGGGTGGCCTCGGCCAGCCGGTCGGCCAGCAGCCGCGTCGACGACGGCTGGCTCAGCCCGGCGGTGACCACGGCGATAGTGCGTGCAGTCATGACCTTCTCCACTAAGTCCCGGGGTCAGGCGTTGACGGCCTGGGCCGCCTTGAGCGATTCGTGCGTGGGCGCGTCCGGCACGTGCGCCGGCCGCTTCGCGTCCAGTTCCTTGCGCAGCACCGGAACGACCTCTTCGCCGAGCAGGTCGAGCTGCTCCAGCACGGTCTTCAGCGGCAGGCCGGCGTGGTCCATCAGGAACAGCTGGCGCTGGTAGTCGCCGAAGTGCTCGCGGAAGGTCAGCGTCTTGTCGATGACCTCCTGCGGGCTGCCGACGGTCAGCGGCGTCTGCTCGGTGAAGTCCTCCAGCGACGGGCCGTGCCCGTACACCGGCGCGTTGTCGAAGTACGGCCGGAACTCGTTCCACGCGTCCTGCGACTTCGGCCGGATGAACGCCTGCCCGCCGAGTCCGACGATGGCCTGGTCGGCCTTTCCGTGCCCGTAGTGCTCGTAGCGCTGCCGGTAGAACGCGATCAGCTGCTGGAAGTGCGAGGTCGGCCAGAAGATGTGGTTGGCGAAGAACCCGTCGCCGTAGTAGGCGGCCTGTTCGGCGATCTCCGGGCTGCGGATCGAACCGTGCCAGACGAACGGCGGCACGCCGTCGAGCGGACGCGGCGTCGAGGTGAAGCCCTGCAGCGGGGTGCGGAACTTGCCCTGCCAGTCGACGACCTCCTCGCGCCAGAGCTGGTGCAGCAGCGCGTAGTTCTCGATGGCCAGCGGGATGCCCTGGCGGATGTCCTGGCCGAACCACGGGTAGACCGGGCCGGTGTTGCCGCGGCCCATCATCAGGTCGAGCCGCCCGTCGGACAGGTGCTGCAGCATGGCGTAGTCCTCGGCCAGCCGCACCGGGTCGTTGGTGGTGATGAGCGTGGTCGACGTCGAGAGGACGATCTTCTCCGTCTGTGCCGCGATGTTCGACAGCAGCACCGTCGGGTTCGCCGGCGCGGCGAACGGCGGGTTGTGGTGCTCGCCGACGGCGAAGACGTCGAGGCCGACCTCCTCGGCCTTGAGCGCGATCTTGACCATCGCCTTGATGCGCTCGTGCTCCGTGGGCGTGACGCCCGTGGTGGGGTCGGTCGTGACGTCGCCCACCGAGAAGATTCCGAACTGCATGACCGCTCCCTAGCCGGTTGCTTCTTACCTTGCTTGTCGGCACAACTACTCGCGTGGAAGATGTATTCCTACGGGACTATACCGGTGACCTGGGACACCCGTCCGGGACGCGTCGGGGACGCGTGCACCCAGAACCTGTCGGGGGGTGCGGATATCCTGCAGTACGGTGACGGCCCGGGGCCCCTGCTCCGGCCGCCTGTTTGCCCACCGAACAGCTCGCCTCGATCCGGGAGAACGACCTCGTGACTGCTGAGACTCTGTACGGGGCCGACGACCTGACCCACCTCGAAGGACTCGAGGCGGTCCGCAAGCGCCCCGGGATGTACATCGGCTCCACCGACAGCCGAGGCATCAACCACCTCTTCTCCGAGGTCGTCGACAACTCCACCGACGAGGGCGTGGCAGGTCACGCCTCGCGCATCGTCGTCACGCTGCACGCCGACGGCAGCGTCCAGGTGGACGACGACGGCCGCGGCATCCCCACCGGCGTCCACGCCAAATCCGGCCTTTCCGGCGTCGAGCTGGTGCTGACCCGGCTGCACGCCGGCGGCAAGTTCGGCGGCTCCGGGTACAAGACGTCCGGCGGCCTGCACGGTGTCGGCGCCTCGGCGGTGAACGCGCTGTCGCACCGCTTCGACGTCACGGTGAAGCAGGACGGCAAGGTGCACCAGATGTCGTTCGCGCACGGCGTGCCCGGCGTGTTCGACGGCCCCGGCCCGAAGGCGAAGTTCACCCGCCGCTCCGGGCTCAATCTCGTCGGCAAGATGAAGCGCGGCGAACGCAGCGGCACGTCCATCCGCTACTGGTACGACGCGCGGTACTTCGAAACCGGCGCGGAGCTCGACGTCGAAGGCGTGCGTTCGAAGCTGCGCAACACCGCGTTCCTCGTGCCAGGCGTCACGTACGTGCTGCGCACCACGTTCGAGGACACCATCAACGAGGAGACCTTCCACTTCCCGAACGGGCTCGTGGACATGGTCGACTTCCTCGCGCCGGACAGCGAAAAACCCGTCTGCGGCACGCTGATGATCACCGGCACGGGCACGTACAAGGAGAACGCGGCGGACGCCAACGGCGTCATGCAGTCCAATGTGGAGCGACACGCCGAGGTCGAGGTCGCGCTGCGCTGGGGCACCGGCTACGAGCGCACCGTGGAATGCTTCACCAACACCATCCGCAACGTGCACGGCGGCACGCACCGGCGCGGTTTCGACCGCGCGGTCACCCGCGCACTGCAGGACGTGATCGGCAAAACGCGCGGGCTGCTCAAGGCGAAGGAGGACCCGCCGACCACCGAGGACGTGCTGGAAGGCATGACCGCGGTGATCCACGTCCGGTTGCCGGAGCCGCAGTTCACCTCGCAGACCAAGGACGAACTGTCCACCGCGGGCATCACGCGGGTGCTCCAGGGCATCGTCGACAAGCAGGTGCGGGCCTGGACCGAGGACCGGAAAACCAAGTCCGAGGCCAAGATCGTGCTGCAGAAGGTGGTCGACGCGGCCCGCGTGCGGCTCACCCAGAAACAGCAGAAGGACGCCGCCCGGCGCAAGACCGCGCTCGAAGGCGCGGCGATGCCGCCGAAGCTGGTCGACTGCCGCACCACCGGCGTCTCGCGCAGCGAACTGTTCCTGGTCGAGGGCGACAGCGCGCTCGGCTCGGCGCGGATGGCGCGGGTGTCGGAGTACCAGGCGCTGCTGCCGTTGCGCGGCAAGATCCTCAACGTGCAGAAGGCGTCGCTCGGCGACACGCTGAAGAACGCCGAGATCGCGTCGATCGTGCAGGTGCTCGGCGCGGGCACCGGGCGCACGTTCGACCTGTCGACGATGCGCTACGGCCGGGTGATCCTGATGGCCGACGCGGATGTCGACGGTTCGCACATCCGCACGCTGCTGATCACGCTGTTCGCGAAGTACATGCGCCCGGTGATCGAGGACGGCAGGCTGTACGCGGCCATGCCGCCGCTGCACAAGATCACCACGAAGGGCCGCGGCTCGGAGACCGTCTTCACCTTCACCCAGCGCGAGATGGAACAGAAGGTCGCCGAACTCGAAGCGGCGGGCAAGCAGATCGTCACGCCGGTGCCGCGGTTCAAGGGGCTCGGCGAGATGGATGCCGACGAACTGTGGGAAACCACGATGAACCCGGCGACGCGCTCGGTCCGGCGGATCACGCTGGAGGACGTCGAGGCCGCGGAGCTGGCGCTGGAACTGCTGATGGGCGAAAAGGTCGAGCCGCGGCGCAACTGGCTGGTCGAATCGTCCGACCGCGTCGACCGCGACGCCATCGACGTCTGAGTTTTCCGTTCGTTCCCAAGGAGTTGTGAGCCATGGCTCGCCGTAGCAAGACCCCGGTGACCCGGGTCGACCCGAGCGCGTTCGACTCGCCGGGCGCACAGGTCTTCGACAACCCGCTGAAGACGGAGATCGAAGACTCGTACCTGGAATACGCGTACTCGGTGATCCACTCGCGCGCCCTCCCGGACGCGCGCGACGGCCTGAAGCCGGTGCACCGCCGAATCCTGTTCTCGATGAACGAGAACGGCTACCGCCCGACGCACGCGTACGTGAAGTCGTCGCGCGTGGTCGGCGACGTGATGGGCAAGTACCACCCGCACGGCGACGTGGCGATTTACGACGCGATGGTCCGGCTGGCGCAGGACTTCTCGATGAACGCGCCGCTGATCGACGGGCACGGAAACTTCGGTTCCCCGGACGACGGGCCGGCCGCGAGCCGGTACTGCCTGACGGGCGATACCCGGATCCGTCTCGCCGACGGGTCCAGCCCGCGCATCGCCGACGTGGTGAACCTTCCCGCCGATTCCGAGGCCGACGCCGACTTCGAGGTGCTCGACAAGGACGGCAAGGCTGTCCAGGTCGACAAGGTCTTCAACTCCGGCGTGCACCCGACCGTCCAGATCACGACCAAGTCCGGTTTTTCGCTGCGCGGCAGCGAAAACCACCCGGTGCTGTGCCTCGAAGCGCCGATGGGCGTGCCGATGTTCCAGTGGCGGCAGCTCGACGAGGTCAAGCCGGGAACCGTCGTCTGCCTCGCCCGCAACGCGTGGACGCAGATCGTCCCGACCGCCCGGGAATACAACCTCGGCGTCTTGGCCGGAGCCTGGGTCTCCGAGGGCTTCGCCAGCGAGAACCGAGCCGGCTTCAACAACACCGACGAGCACTTCTTCGGCGAGGTCCTGCACGCTTACGACCAAGTGGTCGGAGGCCACCGCTACGTCTCGGAACGCACAACGCGCCGAGACCGCAAGCGGATCCAGGAAATCGACATCCAGGACTTCGCCGGGGCGATGGACGCCTTCCGGGCCAGCCCGCTGGCCGAGTTCATCGGCTGCCAGGCCCGGGACAAGGTTGTCCCCGAGTTCGTCTGGAACGCTGGTCCCGGCGTGAAACGCGCGTTCCTGATGGCCGCTTTCGAGGGGGACGGAGGTTGCCGGGTCGCCCACGACGGCTTCACTGTCCAATACTCGAGCTATAGCGAGCAGCTTGCTGCCCAGCTGCAAGAAATGCTTGCCGAGTTCGGTGTGATCGCCACGCACCGGCACTACACCCGGCCCAACGGTTCGATCGAGCACCGGCTCGTGGTGTCCGGCCTGCGCAACGTCCGCGCGTTCGCCGAACGTGTCGGCTTCCTGAAGTCGAAGCAGGCGAAGCTGCAGCGGCTGTTGCAGAGGTCTGTCCTGCGCTCGCACCGGCTCAGCTCGGACAAGGTGCCGTTCGTAGCCGATTACGTGCGCGGCGCGCTCGACTTCGACCGTCGCGGCAGCGGCCGGAAATGGCTCACCCAGCACAACTTCGACCGGATCGAACGGTGGGAGACCGAGCGGCTCCGGATCATCGACCGGATCAAGGACACCGAGATCCTCGCGACGATCCTGCCGATCATGGATTCCGGCTACCGGTTCGAAGAGGTCGTCGACGCGACCGCCGCCGAACCCGCTGAGGTCTACTCGGTGCGGGTGACCACCGAGGACCACTCGTTCCTGGCCGGCGGTTTCGTCAACCACAACACCGAAGCCCGGATGTCGAACGAAGCGATGCTGCTCGTCGGCGAACTCGGCGAGGACACCGTCGACTTCCGGCCGAACTACGACGGTTCGCTCGAGGAGCCGTCGGTGCTCCCCGCCGCCTATCCGAACCTGCTGGTCAACGGCACGTCCGGGATCGCGGTCGGCATGGCGACCAACATGATCCCGCACAACCTCGGCGAGGTGATCGGCGCCGCGCGGTGGCTGATCAACCATCCGAACGCCACGCTCGACAAGCTGATGGAGTACGTCCCCGGCCCCGACCTGCCCACCGGCGGCAGCCTGCTGGGCCTGGACGAGGTCCGCAAGGCCTACGAAACCGGCCGCGGCGTGGTGCGGATGCGCGCGAACGTCGAGACCGGCCCGCTGGAGGGCAGCCGCGGACGTCAGGCCATCACGGTGACCGAGCTGCCCTACGGCGTCGGCCCGGAGAAGGTGATCGAGAAGATCACCGACGAGGTCAACAAGTCCAAGCGGCTCACCGGAATCGCGGACGTCAAGGACCTCACCGACCGCGAGAACGGCACCCGGCTCGTCATCGAGTGCAAGGTGGGCGTCAACCCGCAGGCCCTGCTGGCCGACCTGTACCGGCTGACGCCGCTGGAGCAGTCGTTCGGCATCAACAACCTGGTGCTCGTCGACGGCCAGCCGCAGACGCTCGGCCTGAAGGCGCTGCTGGAAGTCTTCCTGCGGCACCGCTACGAGGTCGTCACGCGGCGCACGCGCTACCGCCGCCGCAAGCGCGAAGAGCGCCTGCACCTGGTCGACGGTCTGCTGGTCGCGCTGCTGAACATCGACAAGGTCATCCGGCTGATCCGCGAGAGCGAGAACGCGGCCGCCGCGAAGGACGGCCTGATGACGAAGTTCAAGCTGTCGGAGATCCAGGCGACTTACATCCTGGACACCCCGCTGCGCCGCCTCACGAAGTACGACCGGCTGGAACTGGAAAACGAACAGGACAAGCTGCGCGCGGAAATCGCGGAGCTGACCACGATCCTCGAGGACGATTCGGTCCTGAAGAAGCTCGTGTCGGCGGAGCTGGCGAAGATCGCCAAAGACTTCCCCACCGAACGCCGCACGCGCCTCATCGACGGCGACTTGAAGGAAGTCCTGGCCGCGTCGAAGCCGTCCGGCCCGCTGGAGGTCGCCGACGACCCGTGCCAGGTGATCCTCTCGGCCACCGGCCTGGTCGCCCGCACCGCGGCGGAATCCGAAGAGGCGTCGGAAGTACGCCGCCGCAACGGCCGGGTTAAACACGACGCCGTGTCAGCCGTCGTGCACACCACCGCCCGCGGCCAGGTCCTGCTGGTCACGAGCCGAGGCCGCGCGTTCAAGACGGACGTGCTGCCCCTGCCGGTGCTCCCGGAACAAGCAGGCACAGTCTCGCTGCGCGGCGGTATGGCAGCGAAAGAGCTGGTACCGCTGGAAAAGGGTGAGCGGGTCGTCGGCATCGCGCCGCTGGGCGAGCAGGCAGCCAACTCGCCAGGCCTGGCCATCGGCACGCGCGGCGGCGTAGTGAAGGTGTGCGCCCCGGACTGGCCAGTGCGCTCGGACGAATTCGAGGTCATCAGCCTCAAACCCGGCGACGAAGTCGTCGGCGCGACCTGGCTGACCGACGGAAACGAAACCCTGGCCTTCATCTCGTCCGACTCGTCGCTGCTGCGTTTCGCCGCCAGCCTGATCCGCCCGCAAGGCACCAAGAGCGGCGGCATGGCAGGCGTGAAACTGTCCGCGAACGCCACCGCGGTCTTCTTCGGCGCCATCCGCACCGACGACGAAGAACACGGCGAACCCATGGTCGTCACGGCGACGGGCCAAAGCGTAAAAGTCACGCCCTTCAGCGAATACCCAGCCAAGGGCCGAGCCACCGGCGGCGTGCGAACCCACCGCTTCCTCAAGGGAGAAACCGAAGTCCAGGTCGCCTGGGTAGGCCCCCGCCCCGCAGGCGCGAGCCGCACCGGCGACCCCGTAGAACTCCCCGAGGTAGACCTCCGCCGCGACGGCTCCGGTCACGCCCACCCCGGCCCAGAAGTAGTAGGCCACCTCATCGAACGCGGCTAACAACACCATGGTGGATGCACCCGCGCACGGTCGCACCCACCCCGTCGCCGTCCGTGAGGGGAACCCTGAGGGAATCTGATTCCGTCAGGGTTCCCCTCACGACCCCCACCCCGCCGCCCGCAGCGGCACACCCAAGACCGCACTGCGGCTTCCTCGGCAGCCTTCGCACGTAGTTCCGCAGCCCTCGCACGCGGAGCGTCGACCGAGCTGCGGCAGGTCGCGTGGCTGAGCAGTCCGTGAAGGGCCCCGTGTGGGGAAATGATTACCGAAAGGGGGCCGTGACGGACCGTCGCGTCATGGGCCCCCCGACACACCCCACACGCGAAAGGGAAAACCACATTGGGAATGGGT